>JADZBJ010000377.1 GCA_020852155.1 Saprospiraceae bacterium
AATGTTGACCGTTGGAGCAATCAGGCGGGGCCATTCATCGGATTGCCCGCCAGTAAAATCGCCATTGCGTTACCGGCCTGCACCAATGCCGCAGGCGGCGGCTATACAACACCGTCCGTCGTACAAAGCGCCATCAACTACCTGCGCGGAACAGGCCCTAAACCTGGTTCGTACACACGCATCAGTCCCACGGGCTACCCTGACCTGCGCGGCATGATGACCTGGTCTGTCAACTGGGATGCCGTCAGCACCTGCGGGCCTGTTTACGAATTTGCAGATAATTTTGAGGCTATCTTTTTAGCGCCACTGCCCGTAGAATTAGCGTTTTTTAAAGGAAAATATATTAAAAATCAACAAAAAACGCATTTATCCTGGGCAACGACAACAGCGGTCAACCACAGCCATTTTGAAGTGGAGCACAGCACCGATGGCAGAATGTTTGAATCCATCGGCATGGTCGAACAAGAAGAAAACGCGGGATCATACCAGACATTTGAATGGGTTCATAACAATCCAGAACCCGGCTTGAACCATTATCGCCTGCGTCAGGTTGATCTGGATGGGAAAGCAACCTATTCCGGCATTATTACCGTGCAGGTGGATGATCTTTCAGCGATGAACATCTATCCGAACCCATTTAAAGATGTTCTGACTGTGGAATTGCCTTCACCTGACGGCGAAATACAGGTATATGATGCGTACGGGAAATTGCTATTGAAACAGGCCATCACATCCAGTACGGAAAGGGTGGATTTGAGCCAGTATCCAGCCGGCTTGTATGGTATTGTAGCCAGTGGAGTTCATAAATGGGTTATAAAGGAGTAACGTAATGTGGGGCGTAGCCACACACAACCGGACATTTCCCCGCAGATTTCGCAGATATTCCCGCAGACAACTCAGAAAATCTGCGTCATCTGCGCTTTTAATCTGCGTTATCTGCGGGAAATGTACTACGCCTAAGTTTTTATCAACTTACGACTCATTTTCCAAAACTAATACCCCTTGGGCCAATGGCCTCGTCGGTGTACCACGTTTCCACATCAGAGCCGTCCAGGTTAGCGCGCTGAATGGTGCCATTGTTGCGATCACCCCAGTAGATTTTCTGGCTGTTTTTTTCATAAGCCAGTGCATACACCACACGGGTAATACCAGTGGTCAGCACGGCGACATTACCGCCGTCGAGGTCTGCTGATTTCAGGTGAATATCGCCGGGGCCGATGTACTGGTCAAAGAAAATGCGATTGCCCACGACAATCAGACTACCACCTTCCACGCCGGAAATGATTTCAGACTCGCCTGTGCCATCGAGATTCTTTTTCCAAACGCCGCCATTGTAATTTACCCAATACAAAGTGCGGTGAACGGGGTCAATACAAATACCATCAGGGTCGTTGGATTGGCCGGTCACAAAATCTTCGCGCTGGGCTGGGTCGGTTGTACTCAGGCTCGTGCGCTGTACGCCATTGCTGGTGTCCCAGTACAGTTTGCCGTCAACATAATCAATGCTCAGGGCGTTCGGGCCATCAACGCCCGACTGGAAGACCACCTGCCCTGTGCCGTCGGCCTGGCAGCGGATGATGACGCCACCGTCGTAGTCGCTGACATAAAGCAGGTTGTTCACGGTGTCAAACGTAGTGCCGTAAGAATTTTGCAAGCCTGTTATGGGCAGTGCTTCTGCGACAGGCGCGGCGTTGTTGACCAGACTTCGGAACACAATACTGCCGTCGGTAAAATAAGCGGGAATACCCGTTGCCGCAGGGTCTTTGATGATGACCGATTGGCTGACTTGTTTGATTTCCTGAGACTTTTCAGTCACCACCACCAACGTCACATCAAACACGCCGGGCGTCGTATATACATGCACCGGATTGGTCTCTGTAGCCGATGTACCGTCTCCAAAATTCCATGTGTAAGTCACATTGCCCGCTCTTTCAGGAATGATAGAGACATTGGTAAAACGTACTTCCGCCGGTGCAAACCCGTCGTTATTGATCGTAAAGGTAAATTTGGGTACTGTACTGGCTGGCGGTACCGGGAAATCCTCTTTATCACATCCGGTCATATAGCCCATCAATAGGCCCAACAACATCAAAACTGATATTTGTCTCATATTCATTGAAAATTTTACTAGACTTCCTGCAAAATCCGAAGAAAGCCTACTGAATCAAAGCGATACCACGCGGGCTGCTCAGGCCAGTAGCGAGGGTTTCAGGGCTGGAACCATCCAGGTTAGCACGGAAAATACTGCCATTGTCGCGGCCTGACCAGTACAGTTTATTGGTGGAATAATCAATGAACATGCCGTAGATGCGGGTACCGTCAGCATCAATCGTCACAGGATTGGTGCCGTCCAGGTTGGCACGCCACAGTTTGGCGGCGTTCTGGTCGTCGTAATAAATCTTGTCATTTACGGTATCTACCAAAATAGCATAGCCATAGGTGCCAGTCAACAATGCCGTCACATTGGAACCATCAAGGTTGGCCGAGTAGAGAATTTCCTGATTCACCTCGTAGAAATACATTTTGCTGTTCTCCGGGTCAAGGGCCACAGCGCGCATTTGGCCAGAAGGAATGTTAACCAGTCCGATTTCAGGGCTGGAACCGTCCAGGTTAGCGCGGGAAATGTTGCCTGCATCATCAGCCCAATAGATTTTACCGGCGGCCTGATCAAGCGCCAATCCATAAGGGTCAACCAGGTTGCTGACGATGGCTGTAAGTCCTGAGCCATCCGGGTTCATGCGATAAATATTGCCTGATCCAGTGACTTCAAAATCGCTGAAATAGACTTTTTTGTTCACGGCGTCATAGACCATACCAGGGCCGGCCTTTCCCGTAATGTCTAATACTGTGGCGGTTGAATTGTCATTCAAGTTCAGTTTTTTAATCAAACTGGCATTGTACTCAATGAAATACAGTTCCTTGATGGAAGGCGGATTGGCTACTGTGATCGTTTTTGAAACAGTGCTTTCACCGACTGCGCTGATGGCCTTCAGGGTAACATTGAATGAACCACCGGCCGTGTAGGTAAATGACGGATTGGCGTCAGTTGACGTCGAAGCGGGTGTATTTCCAAAGCTCCATTGGTAAGAAGTAGCGCCTTTTGAAAGGTTGGTGAACTTCACCGCCGTGTTGGCAGTCAACGCATTTTCGTTTTCAACAGAAAAAGCGCAGTCAGGCAACACTTTTATGGTCGCCGTAGAGGTCTGCGAACCGCCTTCTCCCGTCGAAACCAGTGTCACCGTAAAGTTATTCGAAGCATCGTACACCTTGCGCGGGGCGGCTTCAGTGGAAGTTGTTCCATCGCCAAAAGTCCATTTGTACGACGTCGCATTTTGCGAATTGTTGGTGAATTTGATGGTGTCGCCAACCACTGCCGTTTGCTTGTCAGCCGTGAAAGTGGCTGTTGGAACAACGGGATCAGGATCGTCTTTTTTGCAAGCGCCCAACAGGGTCAAACCTGCGATCAACAGAATCAGTAGTGAATTGAATTTTATGGTCATGACTTAAAAATTTAGTGTCGTGAAAAAATGGTTAGTGCGCGTAGAGCGTGTTCGGGAATTGGGTTTGTGCCGAACGAGATAAAATTTGATTTTGATCAAGGCAAAATTTGCAGTCTTAGCCGGGTTCTAAGGCGAAAATTTTAACGCCGAGCAGAATTAAATTTTTCGAGAGTAGGCCAAAATCCAATTCCCGAACACGCTCT
>JADZBJ010000378.1 GCA_020852155.1 Saprospiraceae bacterium
ATCTTTTCAATGAATTTACCGTCGCGAGGTGAACGGCTGTTGGCTACGACAATGTGGTAGAATGGAGCGGCTTTGCGGCCTTGACGTTGCAGTCGAATTTTAACTGACATGATGTAAATGAAAATTTGAGTGAGATATACTCGCCCGGCTACTTATAAACAAGATAACACCGGGCTTTCCAAAAGCGGGCGCAAAGGTAAGGCGATAAATATATGAAAAACAAGCGTTTTTTGAAATATTTGCTAAAAGGGGTGTTTGCGCAGGTTCTACTTTTAATGTTGAATGGCTAATAAGGTAGGATTTTGTAACCTTGCACGATTTCGCATTGGTAGAAAATCAATTCAGAGAATTTTTACAATATTTAGATACGAAAAACCCTTTGGTGCATGAATTCTTCCGTTATCAGCGCCCTCCTTATTGACGACGAGCCGGATGCGCTGTTTGTACTTAGCACCCTCATTAAACGCTATTGCCCTCTGATTAATATCGTCGGCGAGGTTGGCTCGGTCGAAGACGGCCTGTCATTCATACAGCGCCAGGAACCGGATCTGGTTTTTTTGGACATTGACCTGGAGCGCGGCAACGGTTTTGAAATTCTGGACGCATTTCCGCAAGGCCGTTTCAAGGTTGTTTTTGTGACGGGTCACGATGATTTTGCCCTTCAGGCCTTTAAATATCGTGCGCTGCACTACCTGCTCAAGCCTGTTTCACCGCAAGACCTGATTCAATTGGCCAATGAATTGGTTACTGTAAAAAACACAGAAAATCAGCCGGTTTTAACGGCCTCCAGCCATCGTATTTCACTACCGACGCTGAATGGAACGGTATTGCTGGATACAGACGAAATCATGTATTTTGAATCAAATGAGCGTTATTCGGTCGTTCTGTTGTCCAGCGGCGAGAAGATATTCATCAGTCTTTCGTTGAAAAACATCATGGAGTGTGCATCGCCTCAGCATTTCATGCAAGTCCATCACTCGTATATTGTACGGATTGGCGCGGTTCGGAAAATTCAGAAAACGGCCGACTCACTGACACTTATGCTCAAAGATAAAAGCGCCATACCTGTATCAAGGCGTATGCGTAGCGAGGTGTTGCGGCGTTTCGATTCGGAGGGGTAAACGCAATTGTACCAGTACGCCGCTTCCGCTGTCGGGTGTTGTGTATTGTACGGTAATGGCTGAATTCTTGCTTTGTTGGTTGAGCAATTCGAGGCGACGAGCCGTCAGGTTTCGCCCCAGCGATTTTTGCCCCGAACTGTTTCGCTCTCCCATACCCGGCCCGTTGTCTTCTACCGTGATCAATAGCGTACTGGCGTCGGGCTGTGCATAGCGAATTTGAATAAAGCCATCGCTGCCTTTTTGTTTCATACCGTGGATAATGGCATTTTCGACAAAAGGCTGCACCATCATGGGCGGCAATACGACCGACATTTGATCGAGCGAATCATCCACGTCAATGCGGTATTCAAAAACATTCTTGAAACGCAGTTGCTCGAGCGAGAGGTAATTGCCCAGCATACGCACTTCTTCCAGCAAGGTAATTCGACCTTCTACCGAAGCATGCAGCGTACTGCGAACTAATTTGGCAAAATTGGCCAGATAAATCACCGCTGAATCAGCGTCGTTGCTGACGATGAATTTTTGAATCGAATTGAGGCAGTTAAAGATAAAATGCGGGTTCATTTGCGCTTGCAGGGCAGCATTTTCCAATTCGCGTACCTGCTTTTCCAGGGCCGTTCGCTGGTTGATTTGCCGAATACGCCTGCGATACCAGAAATAGGCCAGCGCGCCGACAGCCAGCGCTGCCAGTCCGCGAAACCACCAGGTGGCCCACCAGGGCGGCAATACCCTGAAGGCCCATGTTCCGCTTTCGCTCCACACGCCTGTTTCATCCTGCGACTGCACCTCGAAGCGATAGCTTCCCGGCGCGAGTTGGCTAAACTCCACTTGATGTTGATAAGTGTAATTCCAGGCATCGTCGCCGTGTAAACGATACCGAAAAAAGATGTGGCCCAATTGTCGGTAATTGAGGGTCAGGAAACCGACTTTGATGTTGTTTTCATCGTAGTGCAGGGCATTTTCACGCCGGATATTTATGGCATTTCCATTGATATGCACTTCTGATAAAAAAGGCTGCGGTTGCACCTTGAGTGGCGCGGGTTCATGAAAATGGCACAGGCCGTTTGACGTGGCCACCCACAAATACCCTGACGAGTCGGGCAGGATGTCGTTTACTTCACTGTCGGGCAGCCCGTGGGCCGTGGTGAAACGTTTAACGCTCCATTGCGCCTGAGCGTCGCGCGATAGCTTGAACAAACCCGTATTGGTGGCCACCCAGAGATTGCCTTGCGCGTCTTCGCAAATGTGCTTGAGCGCTTGATATTGTAAACCGCGCTCCGGGCCGATATGGACAAACTGGCTGTCCGGCCCCCAGACCAGGACGCCCTTGTTCATCAGGCCGAATACCAAGTGATCGCCGCGCCAGTTACAGATGCGCTCAGGGCCGCGCTCCTCCATGAAGGGGTGTAGGTTTTTGCGGGGGATAACCTGGCCGTTGATGTGTTGATAAAGACCATTGACCGTGGCAACCCATATCCTGCCGAGCGGGTCTTCGTACACCGTTCGCGTGCGCTCGTGGAAGTCTGCTCTATTTAATTCGAGCACTTCTAATGGATGATTAGGAATAATTTCATACCCATCCGTACAGACTAACAACAACCTTTGGCGATCGCTTGAGAAGTGAATAGAATGTGAGATGACAAGGCCTAATCTGTTGTTAACCATTACCCACCATTTGCGCCATTTCCCGTTTTTAAACACCATGAGATTGGGCGCCGATGCCAGTATAAGGTCGTGTTCGGCATCGTAGGCCAAGTCGGCACTGTAGTGCAGATCGGTCGCTTCAGGCAATGATTCTATATGGTTCCGGTTAATATGAAAGCGCTGTACGCGACCATTGCGGAGGCCGATCAAGAGTTGATTTTTTGGCCCTTGCGCCAGGTTGAGCACCATCGCGTGCGCCAGCCCGTCGCGCGTATCCCATGTGCGCACGCGCATACCGGTCGCGTAAAAAATGCCGTCTTCGTGTGTGGTAAACCAGTAACCGCCGGAGGCGTCCACGCAAACCGAAGTAACTGAATACCCCGAGAGGTAACGGGTATATTCGCCTTTCCTGACCGCTTCGAGGTTGTTGAAAAAAAGCGCCCCACGTTCGCCCTCCAGCACGCCCAGAAAAATCTCGCCGGTTGGGGAGATTTGCAGCTTATCAAACGCGCTCAATGGCAGCGATGTTTTCCATAATTGTCGCCCTTGATGAACAGCAAAAAAGCCGGAATGTGCATTAAAGCATAAGGCTGTATCGCCGATGGCTAAAAAAGCCATCAGTTTGTGTGCCGATTGCAGGTAAACTCCTTCGATTTTTTCCCATTTTGATTCATGTCCCCAATAAGTTGGATGGCCATGTCGGGAATTTAATAAAGATAACTCCGCTTTACTCCTACTGAAAAATTCTTCATAATTGCTGAATATCATCCGCCCGTTTTCCTGATAAATAAAGGAAGCGGTGGTGTTTACGGGCGGATGGATCATGGTCTCCGTACCGTCGGGGTCAACCCGAATAATGCCTATAAACTCCCGCACTAACCTGACCGTATCTCCTTTTGGACTCAAGTTGTAAGCGCTGAACGATCCCGCTTTATTCTTGTATTTGGGCAGCAGGTGGTTATACTTCCAGGGCCTTATACTATCGCCGTCAAAATGCCAGAGCGAGCCATTGAGTCGCTTGTACCAAATACGGCCCAGGCTGTCCTCTTTCAAGGTAAACGCCGACCCCATCGCCGCTTCGGGTGTGGGCGGTTGCCAAAATGTATATCCGTCGTAGCGGCAAATACCTAATTCGGTAGCCAGCCACATATAGCCTTTTTTATCCTGGATAATATCGTAAACCGTACGTGCCGGTAAGCCGTCTTTGACGGAAAAGTGGGTAAAAGCAGGGTTGCCGCCAGATTGTGCCGACACACAAACCGGAATCAGAGCGGCCAATATATAAAGGCCTCGGAGGTACATATTGAAATAACGGATTGTAGAAATTCCCGGCCGAATTTACGCTGTGAACTGCCGAATCTGCAAATGGCGTATCAACATAATCATGAGCATTTCATCTTTGTAACACCCACTTCATTCAACTACTCTCAGAATGTAATTCCTCATGGAAAGTTAGTGCCTTCCAATCTTTGAGCATCGAAACCCCGTCACCAACAAATCCGCCCTACGGCTTAACGGCCACACGCAGCCCTGAACCGGACCGCAAATAACAGGCCTGTGCGAGCGTACACTGCCAACCACCCACTTCTCACCAGCCAAGCCGAGCACCAGTTATCAGTGGATGCCCTCTATTCTGGCATTTATTTCCTGAAACTGCTGGAAAACGGAAGGCCTGTTTGGGTGGGTGAAATCGTGAAGATTTAATTCTAATCAGACCGGTTTGGTAACAACTTTTTTCATTCATTTTTCATATCAATTTCAAAATGAAATTAAAAAGCATATTTATTGCATTTGCATTTTTACCGAATTTCATCCATGCACAATGTTTGATAGAACAATTGGTTCAGAACACTGATAGCTATCTCAATGCTCCGCATCCAATCAGATTTGGGAACACTTTTGTTGCTGAATGTAGTGGTGAAGTAAATGAAATTTCTTTTTGGTCTGGAACCGGAGAGAATTTTTCAGGAGGGAACCTGCTACTTACTTCTGAAAATTGTGGCGTTTTATGGACAGTTTCAGGAATTGACGTGTCAAGCAATACGATTTATATCGTTGACTTGTCTTCGGGAAGCGGTTCGTCAAGGTCGGTGAATTCGGGTGAAGTATATGGCTGGCAACTGGAAAAGCCTGCGGGTGATAATTATTTAAGAATGCATTATACTAATACGAACCCATACCCCATAGGGCATAGCATTGTTCAAAGTTTTTGCGCCAATTTGGGCTTGGACCTATGGTTTCGCATTAGCATCGGACAGCCTCTTCCTCCACTTCCAATAGAATTGTCCACTTTCAAAGTCTTCGCAAATGCTTCCCAGCGCCAGACGATGCTCACTTTCTCCACCGCTTCCGAAACCAACGCCTCCCATTTCGTCATCGAGCACGGCTCCGACGGCAAGGAATTTCAGGAAATAGGCAGTCTGCCCGCCCACGGAACCACCGCCGAGCCACACAGATATGAGTTCCTCCACGAAAACCCCGCCACCAGCGACAACTATTACCGCCTGCGAATGGTGGATTACGACGGTAGTTTTGAATACTCGTCCATAGAAGTTGTTCATATGGAAGCCGATGATGGTATCCTTATTTTCCCAAATCCGGTGCAAGGCGACATAGCGGTTCAATTTAAACAGCCAGTCGGTAATAACCTGAAGGTCGGCCTGTTTGACATGACCGGGAAAGTATATTATCAGACTGTACTGGATGTCGAAACCTCCCGTTTTACCCTGCCAGCGGATGGCCTTGCCCCAGGTATCTATTACCTCAACTTGATTGATGAACAAGGGTCGGTGTTCAGTCGAAAAGTGATTAAAAACGAGTAGTTTTTATCGAGAACGGGTAATTAGAGAAGTTGTAACCTCTCAGATCAGAACAAGTGTTTTTTATAACCCAGCAACTTTTTTGCTGATTTTTAATACACACCCATCGGGTGTTGAAAAGTCCTTATGGAGTTTGAAATGCACTAAAATATCCCTCCTTCGTATAACGCACCTGCCCGAAATGGCTCTAACCGGCGGCTTTGGCGAGCACTGACGGTGAAGTCCATTCGGGTGGTGCACAAAGGGAATGAGCCAGACATCGCAGCATGTCGCTGAGTTTTATGGGCTCCATTAGTTCAGCATCAGCCACGCTAAAAATTTCTGAATAAACACCCCAACCAGCCAAATCTGACAATTTTCCAACCAAATCTGCATCAGGAGGGGGAGAAAAAAGTCGGTACTGCGATATTGGAAAATAAGTTCATTAACACTAAAAGTATACATATGTACAAACTTCGCCTCCTATCCCTTTTCAC
>JADZBJ010000379.1 GCA_020852155.1 Saprospiraceae bacterium
ACCAGCTGGCAAGTCGGCATAAGTTGAAGAATTACCGGTACTGGTTTCTGTGAAGCCACCCGGTGTCCAGACGAAAGTGTAGCTGGCGCCCGGTGTTGATGGAGATTCACTGACATTGACGATGACAGTACCTGTATTATCACCGAAACACAGCGTGTTTGTACTGTTTCCTGCCACATCTACCGTTTTCAGGTTGTTTACCGATACACTGTCAATACCCGTACAGCCGCGGCTGTCTGATACCGTAACACGGTAAAAACCAGCCAGCAGATTTGAAATCATAGCCCCTGTACCGGCAGGTGAAGTAGCTGATGTCTGATCCGGCGCATAGGTCCAGTCGTAAGTGTAACCTGGCGTACCGCCCTGAGCCTGCATGTTGATGACGCCATCATTGATGCCGAGGCATGAAGCAGGTGTTGCGGTCAGCGTTTGGCGGCGAACTTGTTGTGGTTGTCCCAACAGGCCGGATGCACTGAAATTGCAACTGCGCAGGTTGTCCGTCACCACCACCTGATAGTTACCAGATGCTGCGCCGACCAACACGCGCCCGGTTGCATTGGGTACAGGCGTTCCGTTTAGCGACCAGGCATAGCTGTAATTGGAACCCGGGTTAGCAACCAACGTACCGTTTTCCAGGATATTAACCGTAATAATACCGTCCGAATCGCCAAAACAAGTTGGCTCTTGCGTAAAGACGAGTTGAGCGCCAAATGTAGGTATGAAGACCGTTATAGTGTCACAATACTGAGTGCCTTGACCATTATCGTCAGTCACACAGATTTCGTAATCAATAGGTGTGTTTTGAACGCCTACATTGGTCGTAAAGGTCGCGTCGGTGGTACTCAAGGTGCCGTTGGGCGTTGTGCCCATACCATCCACACGGCGGACAACGACCTCGTGAGGCAATATACCGCCAATCGGGTCAACCACCAAAATACCCATACCCGTCTGACAGGTAGAGTCAATTACCGCAGTTGTGAAGGAAAGAGCGATGTTATTGACACAAAACGTACCCAGATTATCGGTCAAAGCCAGCGCGCCGCCAGCATTTTCAAAACTGATCTGAGCCGGGTCGCTCGTCACTTCCAATGGCGTGCATTCACCCAGGGGGGCGATAACTGTGTAGCAGATATAGAACAGCGTATCATTATCCGGTACGCTGATCGGATTACCCAACGTATTGATGATACTGAAAGCCAGTGCGCCATTGGTTGACTGAAGGTCAGAAACGACAAAGTCATTTTTGTCCTGCGGGTTGGTTGGGTTAACGGCTGTCAGGATTGGGTTAATACCCGTAATTGAATCATAATCAAGCACTGAAGCATCCCAGTTGATTGAAAAACCGGCAGCCAGGATGTCCAGATTCTGTGACAGAACCGGAATGCAAACTGAACTGTTCGGTGGGGAAACGACATCAGGAGAGGTGAAAACCACATTGTCTGACGGGTTACAGGTCGTCATGTTAATTTGACCGGTGAAACTACAACTCTTGCCGTCAGAGATCGAGATATTGTAGGTACCCGATTGTGGTACCGAGAATGACACATTGGCAAAATAGGTCAGAGAAGTTGAAGGCAGGTGCAGTACGCCTTTTACACTTGAGTTGCTGGCCAGCGAAATATCAATAGTATAGCGAGCGCCTGCGACCAATTCTGGATAACCGCCTTCTACCCTGAAACGACCGATACAGTCATTGCCAGCATTAGAGGAAAGTCCGGTGGCTTGAATCGGATTCAGATAAGCCACACGTACCCAGTCATTAATATTCAGGTTTACACAAGGGCCAGGAGGGAAACCGGGCGCGATAGGTTCGTACGTCGGGTCAGGGAGTCCATTGAAATTGTCAATCGTAACTGGCGCCAGAATAACCGTAACAGGTTTGCCCTGATTGGCTCCGGGGTTAAATTGTGCGTTGTTTTGAAGTTGTCCCTGGTTGTTCAACAAAATATCACCTCCGATTTGGTCGCGCGCTACCCAGATATTACCCGGGGCAGGGCCATTGGGCCAAAGGCAAGCGTTGGTGGCTGCTGTAATGTCGTCCAGTGTTGGTCCGCTGACGGTAGGTGCGCATTGGTGAAATGCCCAAACGACACCCGGTGCAGTGGACATATCAGGGTCGCCCAACAGGTTGAAGTTTCCGTTGTGATCCAACAACAGCTGGTCATTGTAACAAAGGAAGATGGTATCGGCCAATGTAGGAAAGTCGGTGTCGTTACTTTGTCCGGTAAAAGCGCCGACATCAAACGTACCAGCCTGGTTTGGGCAGGGCGTTTCGGTGTTGACGTTTTTTCTGTATTGGCCGGAATGGTTGGTAACTTTTTGTACACCAATAGGTACCTGGGCGTGAAGTAACGAGGCCGTGCCGAAAAGGCCCGCTACCAAAAGGATTAGCAGTTTACGCATGCTAGAGTGAAATTTAAACAACGGGTTGATGGATGATGCTTTGTTCAAGCGGATTCAAAATGCAGATGCAACGTTTTCGAAAAATGATGATCGAGGGTAATGTTAAAGTTTATCTCGTAGGACAAATTCTGAATTTGGAGCCGCAAAAGTAGAAAAAGCCGCCCAAACGACACATTGCAGACAAAACAATGTGCGGGTTTTTAACACTTTTACCAGCACACTTTTACCAAGCAGGTCGATTTAGCGCCATTGGTTCAAAATTTTGTTTTTTCAAGCCTGTTTTCAGGACATCAAAATGATGTTCAACTTCATTGCCAATTCTCTCTCATCGTCCGAAAAACGACGAAAATGCATCCTTCGTACAAGCAATTTAACTATTGTCAGTTCAGTAGCCCACTGGAATCTACTGTCTGCGACGCCATCGAATATTTATATCGTGAAATTTTTAACGCCGACCTTGATGAGTCGCGCCGAAGCAAATTGACCAATGCCGAAGATTTACAAGTGTGGATGGCTTTTTTTGAGCAACAGCCTGTAGCCTTTAAAGTCGGTTAAGCACTGTCTGAAAGCGTCTATTATTCGTGGTTAGGCGGCGTTTTGCCAGCGTTTCGAGCCTGCGGTATCGCCACCGAACTGATGCATCAGCAACACCAATGGGCTAAGGAAAAGGGTTATCTGCAAATTGAAACCCGCACCTTCCATCAGTGGCGAAACATGTTGATTATCAACCTTAAAAACGGATTCGATATTACGCAAACACGCACCGACGAGCGCGGGCAACTGAAAATAATTTTACGGAAAATATTGTAAAAACAGCGGAGAGGAAAAGGTGGAGGGCGCATCGTGTGGTAATGCCACAGCCTTTTACCTTTTACCCTCCACCCTTTTCCTTCTATAATAATTAACGGATCAGCGTACTGTTGCCATGTAACACCTCGATAAATCCGTCGCGGTATTCCACCTCCAGCACCCATACATACACGCCGGGGTCGCAGTCTTTGCCCCTGAAACGACCATCCCAGCCGCGGGTGGTATCATTTACTTTGAAAGCACCATCCTCGTACATGCGCTCGCCCCAGCGATCATACACCCTGAAAGTACGAACTTGCAACACCTG
>JADZBJ010000380.1 GCA_020852155.1 Saprospiraceae bacterium
ACCGATTTCCTGTTCGCGATTGCCATTCCGGTTGCCTTCTGTGGAGCCGGTCATCAGTTGAAGGTAGTCAATGATGATCATCTGAATGTCGTGTTGCTGTTTCAGTCGGCGGCACTTCGCCCGGAGTATTACCAGATTCTGGAAGATGAAAACGGGCAAAGCCTGAAAGGCGTTGCCGAGTTTATCGTAGCCAAGCACCGTAACGGCGCGCTGGATACCGTGCGACTGAAATTCACGGACACTTTCGCCAAATTCAGCAACCTCGACGATCCCGCTTTTGCAGGTATTTCCGACCCCTTGACGGGGCCTTTCCAGCCAGCCGGGACGATCACCATTCGACCTTCGAGGGCCAATGATGAGGATATTCCATTCTGACGACGATACCGGGAAGCCAGGGGTTTAATCCCCAAAATGTATAAATTTTAAAACAAAAAGTTTTTTAGCAGCAAATAAAATTTTGCAAAAGCCCTTAAACAGGCGGAATTCGGATTGTATAATTTGGCGAAAGCCACTTTTGTCGTGACAACAATTAACTTTAAGCAAAAAAGTTTTGTCAACAATTTGATGCTTGATAATTTTGCAACCCGTTCTGTTTAATTTTCAGGAATCGAAAAAGGCAATTATAATCGTTTTCGGTTTTTTATCGGCTGAGCGAAACTAGTGACGTAACCGAAATGCAGCAATACCGATATTGTACATTTCAAAAGCATCAAAAAGCACGCTTTGTGACGTCATGAAAAAGGTTCTTCATCCCGGAACCTGATGCGCCAAAACTTGGAGGCCATTATGGCTTCGCACAGCAAAATCTAAACACATGAGTAGGAAAGAAAAGTTTGTTTACAACATTCACACGCTCACCTACGAGAAGGTTGTTGTTCCGTTTAAAACCCGCATCTGGCAAGCATTCGGCTTTTTCTCAGGCGTCGTCGTGACGTCATTTGCCATGCTCGCCTTGCTCTATACCTTCTTCCCGTCGCCGAGGGAGCAAGAATTGCTTCGCGAGATCGGACAGATGAACGACAAGTTCCAGCAAGTTAATGGTCAGGTAGAATTAATGGGCAAAGTGCTCGGCAATCTGCGCGAGCGTGACGCCAGTGTTCACCGCGCTGTTTTCGGCATGAACCCGATTGACGAAGATATATGGATGGCAGGCGTAGGTGGTCACGACCCGCACGCAGAACTGAACGGCCTGAAATACGGCAGTGAATCCATTCGGTCTTCTTTGGAAAAAATTGACCTGCTCAGCTATCAACTGACCCTTCAAAGCCAATCGCTGGATACCATACAGCGTCTGGCTAACAATCAGCAACAAATGCTGGCGTCTATTCCTTCCATCAAGCCAGTGCGTGAAGATAAATTGCAAAAAAGTATTGATGCCCTTTCGGGTTTCGGATATCGTATTCACCCGGTTTACAAGTTCAGAAAATTCCACGCCGGTGTTGACTTCCCTGCTCGCGTAGGCACACCTATTCAGTCGCCTGGCGACGGCGTAGTGGTCGAAACCGGTTGGCACCAGGGATACGGCAACTGCGTACGCGTCAGTCACGGTTACGGCTACGAAACACTGTACGGACACATGAGCCGTATCACGGTACGCAACGGAGAAAAAATTAAGAAAGGCCATAAATTAGGTGAAGTCGGCGACACGGGCCTGTCCACTGCACCACACTTGCATTACGAAGTACATTACAAAGGCAAACCCATCAATCCGATTAACTTCTGTATGGATGGGCTGACGCCTCAAGAATATCAAAAATTGGTCAATAGCGCCAATGTTTCCAACCAGTCTCTGGATTAATCAGTTCTGAAACAACATTACCAACAAATACTTACTCACAGTTTCGATATTCAGCGAAACGACAAACAGCAGACGCAAGAGCCATCCCGTAAAGGTGATGGCTCTTGTAGTTTGTAACCGGAGTTTTCGAAAGCGTTTCCTGGATAAACCGCTAAATAATAACCTATTTTTGCGCCGTCATACGTCCTTTTTCAAGATGCCGAAATACATCACACTCTTTCCATTTCTGTTTTTTTGCCTTGCCGTTTTCAGCCGATGCGGAGCAAAAAAGGAAGAAATTATTGCCGAAAAAGTAGCCGAACGCGTTGATGAATTTCGCAAGGAAAAAACAATGGAATGCCGCACGCAATTGCTTCAGGACGCCGAGAAAATCGTGGATTCACTGCTGCTGCTGGAGGCCACTAACTCTGTACAAGATTCGCTGGCCCGATTGCGCCCTTCAAGACCCGTCAAACCTGCGGATATCCCCGCCATTGATTCGCAAGGCATAAAACCCGTTTTTGGTGGTTAGTGGTAAGTGATAAGAGGTTAGTTTTTCACAACCTGCTGATGTTGAAAAACTAACCTCTTATCACTTATCACTCACCGCTAAAAAGGATAGCCTACGGCAATATTGGGTCTGAAATCGCGGAATTGAAGTTTGGAAAAACGGTCTTTTATCCAATACACCGATTTGCCGTCGGAATTGCTGGCGTAAGGGTTGCGCAGTGGTAAACCCCAGTCGAAACGCAGGATAAAGTATGAAAAATCACCCCTGACGCCGAAGCCCGTACCGAGCGCAATATTTTTATAGGAATTCCACCTCAACTCACTGTTAGGACGTTCCAGTTCGGGTTGAAGCGTCCAGATATTACCGCCATCCATAAAAACAGCGCCTTTCAGCCACCAGAACATCGGGAAGCGCAACTCGCCATTGAATTCAAAACGAAAGTCGGCCGCTTCGTAAAACGGAAATTGGGCTGTCGGGTCGTAAAACCCGCCCGGACCGATTTCACGAATGCGCCACGCGCGTATGCTGGACGGGCCGCCGACGAAAAACTGTTTCACGAAAGGCACTGATCGCGTATCGCCGAAGGTTTTGGCCATACCGCTGGAAATACGAAATGCCCCGACCAGGTCTTTTCTGAACTCGCGCGAATACGTGGCGTCCAGATCAAGGCGGAGGTATTTGGCAAATTCAAGGTCGGATACTACCCAGTTTTGATCGCCAAATGCAGCGCTCCACAGGCGGTTGAGCAGGTGTTCTTCCATGCCCGACAGATCGGAGTTAAACCGAAATTGCCAGCGTTCACCAAAGCGATTTTGCTTGCTGGCGTAGGCATAACTGAACGAACGCAGGATAAATCCGGTGAAGAGCTGATTATCAAAACTCCGTCGGAGGAAAGTCGTG
>JADZBJ010000381.1 GCA_020852155.1 Saprospiraceae bacterium
ACCGTTGACGACGTTGAAATAACCAGTTCCACAAATAACCAATTCAACAATTCCACAAATAACCAATTCCTCAAATACCCATTTTAACACCCTTATTCGACAGAATACACCCTGGCTTTGCAACCTTTTATATTGATCTTATATCTGATTACATGGTAGAGGATTATTGACTCCATCCGCACACTATTGGTCATTTTCAGTTCCCGCAGATTTCTGCTTTCAACATGTACATCGTGAAAAAATTAAGCGTAAAAATTTTGTTAGAAACACTTGCACTGCTCATGTTTGTAGTGTGTATGCACCATCCTGCCATCGGGCAACAACAGAACCGCCTGAGGCATGAATCCATTCAAAAGGAAACAGACAAAATTTTTCCACGGCTCGTTGAATGCCGACTGCATCTTCAGGCCAATCCTGAATTGGCCACCTCCGAGCAACAAACTCAGGCATACATCAAAAAGTATTTGTCCGACCTGGGATTGCAAGTTGAAACCGATGTGTATGGATATGGCATCGTGGGGATTTTAAAAGGCGAAAAACCGGGGAAGAAAATCGCCTGGCGCGCGGATATGGACGCTTTGCCGGTCAACAGCGCCGATCAGACAAGCCCGGCGGCCCAACACGGCTGCGGGCATGATGTACACATGGCCGTTGCCCTGGGCATCGCCGAAATACTGGCCAAACATAAAAGTCAACTTCACGGGACGGCGTATTTCATTTTTCAACCAGAGGAGGAAACATTCAAGGGCGCAAAAAGCATGATTGAAAACGGCCTTTTCAGTAAAATTCACCCCGACGAAATTTACGGCATGCACGTAACGGCCTTGCCCGTTGGACAAATCATGGTCAAGGAAAACGAACTGTTTGCCTATCAAAAGAGAATCAAGATCAGTTTCACTGAAAAACTGGCCGACAACATCGCCCAAAATCTGTCGGGTAAAATACATCAAGGTCTTTCGCGCGCGCAAAGCGGCACGCAACCCTGGGAACTTCAGCAAATTCTGGATGCAGAAAAGGGCCTTTCCAGCCCCAATTCCATGTTCAGGGACTACCTGATTATGGACAACAATTTCGAGGTGTATGAAGACAAAAACGGCACTGTCATGGAAGCATACCTGTACGAAACAAGTGCAAGCAATTTGCCCAAAATCATCCCTGCCGTTAAGAAGATGATCGAAGAAAATGGCCTGAAAAACCAGTTGGCGTCTATTTCGTTTAGTCAGGAAAATCCGACCGTTAATAATGATCCGGCACTAACGGAAATGGCCAACCGAACGTTGAAAGATATTTACGGTGAAAATTCAGTCACCACAGATTACGGACAAGTGCCGTATTTCAACGACGATTTCGCTTATTTTCAACAAAAAGTGCCCGGAGTGTATTTCTTTCTGGGCGGTTCAAATTTTGATAAAGGCCTGATCGCCATGAACCACTCGCCGGACTTTAAAGTTGATGAAGATTGTATCAGCATTGGCGTAAAAAGGTTTGCATCGCTGATGTTTGAAAGGCTGAAAGAATGACCCGGATTTTAGTCTTTCAGGTGAGGGGAACTTAGAACGAAGATTTCCCGCAGATTTCGCAAAAAATCTGCGTTATCTGCGCTTTTAATCTGCGTTATCTGCGGGAAATTTGCCTTATTCGGAATTTCACTCATGTCGCTAAAAATGCTAAATTTTTAAAATCATAAACTTTGCGTTTTTAGCGTCATTAGCGGTTAATCTAATTCGCCGGATTTTCTCCTTCCACCCTTTTCCCAGGTTCGTAAAATTTGAGACCAATATTTCCCCTTCAAAAAGCCCTTTTCGGAATATTGCTGTGTTGGACGATGTGCTTCAACACCACGCAGGCACAAACCATTGATTCCGCCAACTGCCTTGCGCCGGAGGCCGTTAAATACCTGCGTATTGCCATTCATTACATCTTGCCTTCCAGCCCGCGTACGCACTTTGTACACGACCTGTGCGCCACACCGGCTTACAAATACCGCTATCACGGCTGGGGTAATTTCACCGAAACGCACGACGGCTTCGGCGATACATCCTGGAACGGCTATGCTCATGCCGATCACATCGTGCGTCTGGCCAATCAGGCCCTGTCGCAAAATCAGCCGCAATGGCGCAAAGAACCCGGTGTAAGTTATCCTGATACGCCGCCGGCCATCCCTTTTCGGTATTTGTTGACAGGCGTGTATTTCCATCGAAATGACACTTTTTTTGATACAAATCCCTTCAATATGGCTCCGATTCATCGCAAACTGGATGTCGGTGGTAATGAGGTTATTGATGTGTATTGTGTCAGTTACAGGCCGGAAAAAGGGCTTAATAACATTCCCGACGGCATTTCTTTTGGCGGCTCCGGACTGGGCGGCCCGGTCAAAGCCGTTGCCCTGAACGATTACAACCTGTATCAGCGGCCGCAGTGTCGGGAATGGTCGCGCCAGAATACAGCCTCCAGCATGATTCACGAAATCGGGCACGCCCTGAGCCTTCAACACACCTGGTCAGGCCCCGATGATTGCAACGATACCCCGGAAGGCTTTCTGTACGATCTTTACAAAGACGGCAATTGCTTCAAAAATCAGCGGGCCAACTGCTGGAAATACGACCCGTCCATCAAAGGCTGCCCGCGTGCACCTTGCGACGACTGGTCAAAAGTTTCCAACAACTACATGGATTACAACCAGCAGTTTCCGCGCGCTTTTACCGTTTGTCAATTAGATAAAATTCAGCGGGATCTGTCTGGCCCCGGCAGTTCATACATTCACTCCTGCAACGGATGCGCCCCGGCACGGGCATTTTTTCACCTGGAATCGCCTGTGATGATTTGTCCGAAACAGCCATCCGTCCTGCTGGACGCACAGGCTTCAGTCCATGAAACGCGTTACCAAATTGACATTGAAGACATTCAAAACAAAGCAAAAACCTGGCACTCAGGCTGGATAAAAGGCGAGGCAGATAAAATGTATCTGAGCGAATATTACAAGTTCAGGCCCAACCGGCAATACCGCATCCGCCTGACCGTGGATAGTGATACCTGCGCCGGTATTCATGTCTTCGAGCAAGTGATTCAAACCATGAAATGCCAGCCAGTGCCGCCGCCCGGGGAAATATCACTGGCGGCATTTATCGCGACCAGGGGTGTATTGACAAGTCGTTTTTATTTGCCTGATTCCGGCCATGTTCATCTTCAAATTATTCACCAGACCAGCGGTGATATTGTCGAATTACTTCAAAATGAACCCTTCAGCGCCGGGCCGCACGAGTTGACCTTCAATATTCCCTTGCTGTCGGCAGGTCGTTATCGCCTCAGGGCAATATTTCAGGAGCAGGTATTTGAAACGGAATTTGAAAAAAACTGATCTTCACCGCATGATGACAACACAGGAACAAAAACCGCTGGAATGGTCTGAATTTGAAC
>JADZBJ010000382.1 GCA_020852155.1 Saprospiraceae bacterium
CTGAAAAGCCAGATCAATCCGCATTTTTTGTTCAACAGCTTCAATACGCTGATTACCATCATTGAGGAAAGTCCGAAGGTGGCTGTTTCCTATGTCGAGCACCTGTCTGACTTTTATCGCAGTATTATGGCTTATCGCGAACAGGATTTCATTCCCGTTCAGGAAGAAATGGCCCTGGTGCGCAACTTCTATTTTCTATTGCAAAAACGCTACGAAACAGGTCTGCAACTCAGTGATAGCATATCCAGCCAACTGGCAGGCAATGTTATGCCGCTTTCAGTGCAGATTCTGGTCGAAAATGCGGTGAAACACAATGTGATTTCACCCAATCGTCCGCTAATCATTGAAATATTTTCCGATGCAGACGGATACATCACCGTCCGGAACAATATTCAACGAAAAATAACACCTGAAGCCAGCACGCATTTTGGCCTGCAAAGCCTCATTCGACGCTACCGACTATTAGGCTACAAAGAGGTTCAGGTAGAAGACAATGCAGCGTATTTTACAGTCAGAATTCCTGTCATAACAATTTGATAATCAACAATCTGCAATAACATGAAAGTACTCATCATCGAAGACGAAAACGCTGCGGCTCGCCGTCTGGAAAAGTTACTGAACGAAATCGCCCCGGATGCGTCGGTTGTTGACCGGATAGAAAGCGTAGAAGGCGCCGTTGCATGGTTGCAAAGCCATCCAAAACCCGACCTGATTTTGCTGGATATTCACCTGGCTGATGGTTCCAGTTTCGAAATATTTCAGCACGTAAAAGTGTCGTCGCCCGTTATTTTCACAACAGCCTACGACGAGCACGCGCTGAAGGCTTTTAAAGTCAATGCCATAGACTATTTGCTAAAGCCCATCAAGGCCCACGAACTGGCTGCCGCAATTGAGAAACACAGGCAAATTTTTCAGGCTACTGCGGCCACTGACTATGGCACATTGGCAGAAACCCTGCGCCAAAACAGCGGACAACCATCTCAATACATGCGTCGAATGCTAATTCGTTTCAGTGGAAGTATTCGCCTGGTTGACATGAGTGATGTGGCCTATTTTTATTCTAGGGATAAAATCACGTTTGTCGTACTGCGCAGTACCGGCAAACGATACCCGATAGAGCATCCGCTGGACCGGCTGGAACAAATGCTGGATCCAACGGTATTCTTCCGCCTCAACCGGCAATTCATCATCAGTATTTCGTCCATCCGCGAAATGCACCCCTATTCAAAAAGTCGCATTAAGGTAACCCTCGAACCCGCTGCGGATTCAGAAGCCCTGGTTAGCACCGAGCGCTCTGCCGAATTCAAACGCTGGCTGGTTGGCGAACAGGGTGCAAAGAATAGTGAATGGGAAGCAGGTGAGTGAGTACCTGAATGAGTAATAACTACCTGGTTATCAACACAATGAGACTCCATTCACGCTTTCACGCATTCATTCATTCACGCATTCACGCATTCAACCAATCACGCATTTAACATTTAAAGAAATTCCTCCCGCGGGCGGCGTACTTTTGCCGCATGAATAAACACATTCTACTTCTACTCTTCGTTTTGTCGGGTATGCTGCTGACCCTGAATGGTTGTGCGGCATGGCAACAAAACAAATGGCTTAAAGCCCATCGCCAAAACCTGACCCGACTGGCGAACAGCAACCTGCCTGCCGAACAAAAATTAGACGGACTCATCAACGATTACGTGTCTTTTATGCGCCAGGACCTGAAGTTCGTCAATCCGGTAAAAGGCATCAAGTACGTTCAAAAATACCACGACCAGAACGAGGCCGCAATGGAGAAAATCCTGCGCGAATCACAAGCATGGCAAGGCAAACTCAGTCTGGTCGACAACCTGGATTTGGGTCTTCGCACGGCTAAAAAGCCCTATATCAACGAATTGATAGACCTGGGGCCGAAATTCAAACGCAAATACAAACAGTACGCTTTCGTTGCAAAAATGGCGGGTAAAATATCCGGCGGACTCATTGGTTTCATCGGTAAAGATTTAGGATTTTAATCATGGCAGATCAGAACTTCGTTGATTATGTAAAAATCATGTTTCGCTCCGGCAAAGGCGGAGCGGGCAGTGTGCATTTCTATCGCGGCCCGGGCACACCCAAAGGCGGGCCTGATGGCGGCGACGGTGGACGTGGCGGGCACATCATTCTGGAAGCAGAACCACAGGAGTGGACGCTGCTATCCCTGAAATATACCAAACACATCTTTGCTGAAGATGGCCAAAATGGCCGCGGCGGCCTCAAAACAGGCTCCGATGGAAAAGATATTATCGTAAAAGTCCCCCTGGGTACTGTCGCCAAAGACGCCGAAACCGGCGAAGTGATGCTGGAAATCACGGAACCCGGCCAGCGGGAAACACTGCTACCTGGCGGCCGTGGCGGCAAAGGCAACAACTTTTTCAAAACGTCCACACACCAGGCGCCTTTGTACGCTCAACCAGGCGAACCAGCCATAGAAACCTGGGTTGTTCTGGAGTTAAAAGTATTGGCTGACGTCGGTCTGGTGGGCTTCCCGAATGCCGGCAAAAGTACCCTGCTCAGCGCCGTAACCGCCGCAACGCCTAAAATCGGCGATTACCCGTTCACGACCTTGACGCCGCAGTTGGGCATCGTTAAAGTACGGGAAGGCCAAACGTTTATCATGGCCGATATTCCGGGCATCATCGAAGGCGCGCACGAAGGCCGGGGCATCGGGCATCGTTTCCTGCGTCACATCGAACGCAATTCGATCCTGCTATTCATGGTGCCGGCCGATACGGAGCGAACCATCTCTGACGAATACAACATTCTGGTGAATGAACTGGAGCAGTTCAACCCTGAATTGCTCGACAAACCGCGCCTGCTGGCCATCACCAAGTGCGACCTGATTGACGCCGACCTGGAGAAAATGCTGCGCCCTACCCTGCCCAAAGGCGTCGAAACGCTGTTCATTTCATCCTGGACAAATAAAGGGCTACAGCCATTGAAGGATAAACTTTGGAAGATGTTGAATGAATGATGAATGATGAATGATGAA
>JADZBJ010000383.1 GCA_020852155.1 Saprospiraceae bacterium
CTGAAAAGCCACCGAAACGCTGCTCATAGCAATAGTAATGCTGCACATCAAAGCGGGTAACTGTTTCAATCAGATAAGCTGATTGTCCGGTAGTTAATACCAGTGCGTGAAAGCCCAGCGGACTGATATCACAAAATATTTTTGCGGATGGATTGTCCACGCCTACGCCGGAAAACGAACGAATTTCAGGAAATTTGGCTGCCAGATCAGGGTGCATAACCGGATCATATACTACCCGAAACTGTTGAAATTCACCGTTGGGAGTCGGTACATCAATGATGGCAGAAATATCATCTGAATTTGAAAGGCGTTGTAGAACCAAAGGCTGGAATCCGGTTTTGAATTGTTCAAAATCCAGTTCGAGCAGGTTGAATCTGGAAGGCATGACTACTGCCTCTGTTGTTGGTTTCGTCGCCACATGGGAACGAATGACCTTCCAGGGGTTTGATGCACTCTGGCGCACTTTTACAGGCGATTGGGCCTGTGAAAAAACAGCGCAGATGAGCATCATGGCGATCATTAAAATAGCCTGGTGTTTCATCTTATGGAAAAATTTGGAAGTAATGGTGAATAAGAAACGCTACAGAAGTCGCATTAACGACGTTCTATTTGCTCCAGTCGGTTTTTCAATGACTGGTTTTCTGATTTCAATTCATTCATACTTTTTTCCAATTCAATGAGGTGCAGGTACAGCTCCTCTATTTTTTCCATTTGAATTTTTTGCATATCGCCCACCGCTAATCCGAATTGAGCGATTTCGTTTGCCGAAGGAACACCCGGCAGATGCTTTTCAACAGCAATATAACTGGCTACTTCCTGCAAAGAAGGCAAACAGTGGTTGGCGCTGAAAACATAGTCCGGCCAGTTGACCTTTAGTTTTACAACAACCTCTTCAGCAATGGCGCTGCCGCCAACATACAATGCGTGGCTGCCAACAGTCGGAACCGGGTCTGCGCCAATCGCTACTTTGCCAACCAAGCGAGAAGTGCCGTTTATGGTGGCATTACCGGTTACTGTCGCATTGCCGTCCACATTGGCATTACCGGTTGTGCGGGTGTTGCCATTGATGCGGGTATCGCCGCCGAGGGTCACCAGATAGGCTGCATCCGGAGTCAGGGTGCCGATACCGACACGCGTACCGTCGTCGAACAATTGGCTGTTGCCCAAAGTAGAAGACGGGTCGCCAGGGTTGGCGCCTGTAAACCGCGCAACACGCCCAACGTTTCCATTGATGTCGCCGCTGGTCAGCAGTTTTTCCCAGGCCGCCCAGGTGTTGGCGCCACCTGCATCTTGCGAGCGCGTCCACAGGCCATCGGTACCGCCACTGAAAATCTGACGATCCAGCGCCAGGCCAGTTGGGGCCAGCGTCAGGATACCGCCTTCAGCGTAGGTATTAGCGCTCAAGCCCAGTATTGCACGTGTTTTACGTTCGAAGTAAGCCTCATCATTATAAGTATTGGGCAAATCGGTAGGCTGGTTGTTATCAAAGTGGATACGACCATAAAACCTGCCACTGGTATGCGTGTTACCATTTACGTGCAGATGATACAACGGATCCATCGTGCCAATACCCACCAGACCGGTAGAGGTAATAACCATGCGATCAGACAAACCAATAGCGCCGCTGGTACTGAAAATCATGTTGCCCTGAAGGAAGCCAGGTGATACCGGGCCTTCAACAATCGAACGAATGGTAGCGCCCGTCCGAATAGCATTGGGTGCTGTCAAGCCATTCCATTTTAATGTCCCCAGTACGTTACCTGTCACAACCGGCGCTGGAGAAGTCGGCGTCGAATTGTGGCGGTACATAATGAGTTGAGGATTGACGCCAGATACTTGTCCGAAAAGGCTAAAGGAGAAAAGATTTAGGGTGAGCAGCAAAAAGAGATGATTCCTTGTAAACATTGTTTCATTTAATTTTAAAGGTGAAAAATCAGTAACTGTTTCAAAAAGCAGCGCTCTGATGCCGCAAATTTGAAGAAAGGAAGCCTTGAAATTTTGGAAATAGATTGGAATTGTTGCGGAATTAAGCATCCGACCTTATTTTTGTCCTGAATTTTCTCCCGCTTACCAACCAAATACTAAATGGAAACCAATGACTTCAACGCCTTCTGTGCGTTGCTCACCGACATTCACGCCAAAACCTTTGGCGAACCTGTTTCTAAACTTAACTATCGGAAATCCCGGATCATGAGCTGGCTCATATTTGAAGCCACGGGCGTTATGCTGAGTTATAAAACCCTCAGTAATTTTTTTGAGGCTGTAATAAATAAACAACCTTCCAGCATCAATCCAAATGCTTCAACCTTGGCGACACTGGTGCATTTTTTACATCAAACAGATCAAAGGCAGCAGCCTTTACTGGTGTGGTTCAGGTACCGCAATTCAATATTAGATGTGATAATGTGATGAGGCTGTCTCACAAGTTAAAAAATGGCAGATTAGATTAACCGCTGATGACGCTTAAAGCACTAAATTTTGATTTTCAAATTTTTGCGTTTTTAGCGTCATTAGCGGTTAATAATAAAAAGCACAGCATCACTCCTTATGAGACACCCTAAAATCAAATGTTCTCCATGAACACATTGACCTTCATGCGGAGCAGCGGGTCGCCGTTTTCGCCGAGGAGGCTGAGGACTTTTTCGGCGGTTTTGCGGGCTTTTTCTTTTTCACCCTGGCGTTTATAGACTTCGGCGAGGGTCATGTAATATTCCGGTTGATTACCTTCTTTGGCGGCGTCGGAAGCCCAGTCTTCTGCTTTTTGAAGGGCTTTGGGATCATTCGGGAAGGTGCGCAACAGGATGACGACGAGGTCGTGTAATTTACCCGGCGTTTTGATTTCCGCCTTTCGGTAAGCGTCCATGGCTTTGATGTAGTTTTTCACATCTTTGGTCGCCTTGTAATAGCTCATATCCGCTTCGTAACTGAAAGTAGCGGCTTTTTCAGGAGACGATTCCTTGCATTTCTCTTTGGCCTCGGCCAGCAACTTTTCGTCTTTGTATTCGATGGCCTTTTTAACAGTACAGCGACATGCGGCTTCGCTTTTGCGGCGAAAAGCATCTTCACCAAACACCTTCTGGATAAGGTCTTTGTTTTTCAGCAGCAAATCAAAAACACGGCTGTCAGCATCCGTAGCGCCTTCAAACAAAAAACGAAGGTTAAACTCGGAAGTCAGGTCTTGCTGGGTTTTCAGGTATTCATTCGTAATTTTGAGCGAAGGCTTTCCTGCGGCATTCAAGGCTTTGACATAATCCAGCAGAAACTTCGGGTCGCGATCACCCTCTTCATAGCGTTCTTCGAACTCAGCCGAACGATCGTTGCGTCCCAAGGCTTTTTTGCC
>JADZBJ010000384.1 GCA_020852155.1 Saprospiraceae bacterium
ATCAGGTTGTCCTGACAAATCTCAGCGGCGTTTTCCATGAGTTGTGCCGGAACAAGCACCCGCATACAACCTGCCCCCAATCCGATGGTGAACGGATCGCGGCAGATCAGCGGCAGGGTATCTTTTTCAACCGTGATAGAGAAACTGCACGTGGACGTGTTGGAAGCCTGGTCGGCAGCCAGGAATTGATTGACCGTTGTACCCAGCGGCAGGGTCTGTCCCGATGCCAGGCCACTGAGTTGAATCAGCAGCGGATTCGGTTCATTGTCAGTCACCAGTACCGTGTAGAGATAGGCCGTATCGCATTGGCCGTTGGCCAGGTTCAGGACAATGTTGGGCGGACAGGTGATTTCCGGTGGAATGGTGTCCATGACGACAGCCGAACTGTGGTCTGCCGAAGGTACTATAACAGGGTTGGCGTAAGCATAAGGATTAAAATAACAGGCAAAGGCGAAAAAAAGGAGTAAAAGAAAAATTCGCATGGTATAAATTTTGGTGGTGAAAAATGACAACACCCTTCACCACCAAAATCAAGCCGAAACGCCTTATCCCGATAGGGAAAAGCTTGTCACCTGACAATATTTATTTACATTCAACGGAAAATGGTTATTTTTTGAACGCCAACACCGCTTTTCCCCAATACTTGAACGGCAAATATGCCTGTCGGCAAATTTTCAACACGAACGTCTGTTTGATTTGGCGTATTGACTGAAACAGATTGCATCAAGCGACCTGACAGATCGAAAATGCGAATTTCACGGACATCAGCCTCGCCATAATTCAACCTGATTTTATCGAAAGCCGGGTTGGGCGTGACGGAAAACTCAATGGGTTGCGCTTTCGGGGCATGCACATCCGTTGTAAATCCGTTGTTATATACGCTGATAATATCTTCCACATCGCTGAAAGTGTTGCCAAGGTTGCAAGGTGGCGGACCTCCGTAGTGAACACTCCAGGCCATGGTCATTTCGTTGATCATGCCGGGTAGCATTTCACCCATTTTAGAGGCGCCCAATGCCCGCCGATCACCAATAGGGCTACCGGCTGAACACATTGACCAACTATCCGGGTCGGCTGGATCACCCGAAAAGGCGTAATCTGCCGGCGTAGTGCCACCGATACCAGACCCACCGGAGGTCAATGCTTCTCCGCCCCTCCAATGCCCGTTCAGCAGATTATAAAATTCATCCGTCTGAGCGGCTAAAACTTCCGTTTGGGGCGTCGCGCTTGATGTCAGGAACTTATCCATAGAACGATCCAGGAAAGTAACTGCCTGTACGGGAATACTATCCGTAAATGTCGGAGCACCCTGACATGAACTGCCCGGCAGACCATCCACCGCATCTGTATTGTAGGCGTAAAAAGTATTCAATGCAGGATTGCATCCTACATAATCATCTTGGTAGCAGCCCAGGTCAAAATCAACCCACATACCCAGCGAAAATGAATCAATGGCTTCCGTACCGCGATAAATGAGTCTGTGCGATGTAAATATCGTGTTGTTCAACACCGGAAGGCTTGTGCTTTTCATGGCCCAGACTGTTTGCTGGATTTCCATGCCAATTGGCTTCCCCTGAGAAATTGTGTGCACAGCGCCGCCGCCCTGATCGTTAAATACGCACCAGGTCATTTCCGTAGGAACAAAGGGAGGTTGTCCGCGCAAATGAACCACCGGATAATCGCCTGCCAGCGGGTCATACAGCGCATCGTTGTTTTGATCAAAAAAAGGCGCCAACGGCTGCGCTGTAAAAGGCAGGTCAAAACCATTAACTGATCCAAAATAAGGATTGCCAATGCCTGGCCAGCCCATAATGGTGGGGAATTGCGCAATGGCTTGTCCGGGACTAAGCGGCAATGCCGCCAGAAAAGCATCTACTTCGGCCTTTCTGACCAAAAAATGCTTGTCCCAGTTCGCACAAATAACTCCGGACGTTTGCCCCGAAAAATCCAGCGGGCCAGGCCAGTAATCCGATTTAGAAGATTGACGATATGTGGAAGCGGCCAACCGGAGGTCGCCGGCAGCACCCAGCCCGCCCATCCAAAGGCCTGCCGCAAAAATGGTGGATGGTTGGTCAACAGGGTTACTGGCGTTGTAATTCGGAATAAACTGCGCGCTGGCCCCGTCAGTAAATAAATTGCCCTGATTCAGTACCCGCGCCTGGATGTTATTGCCGTTTATGTCAATCATAGATAACGGCGGCACGCATTGCTGTCCGTAGGCGGTAAAAGACAGCAGCCAGAGCGACAGAACAAGTTGAATGTTTCGCATGAGTCGAGAGATAAATTTGAAATGGATGAAGTGATGGATTACTTTCCCTCAAATATACGAAAAACAGGAATATTTTCAACCTGCCAGTTGTACAGAATCGCCAGTATGATGGCTGGATATGTCTTTCTTTTTAGCGAGCGTTTTATTCAGCGCTTTTGCGCTCCAGCAACCTGAAGGTATAATCGTATTCGTTCTTCTCATCTTTCTGTCGCTCCTCACGCCAGGTTTCAATCCATTCATCGGGATTGATTTCCGGGAAAAACACATCGCCTTCCACGTCAAGGTTGACTTCTGTGAGGTAGATTTTATCCCACAAATCCATTGTTTCACGATAAATCTGCCCGCCGCCAATGATGAACGCTTCTGTTTCTTCATTGTCGAACGCCATACCCAGGGCTTCTTCGACCGAGCGGGCCGTCAGTACGCCCGTGGCGGTAAAAAACGGATCACGGGTAATGACAATATTCGTGCGTTTGGGCAAAGGCCGTCCGATGCTTTCAAAACAGTTACGCCCCATGATGATGTGATGATCCAGGGTTGTCCGTTTGAAAAAAGCCAGATCGGCAGGCAGGTACCAAGGGATTTGATTGTCTTTTCCGATGACACGGTTGGCAGCAGTAGCGACTATGGCGGTGACTAGCATGGTTTGGAGTTATGAGTTGGGAGTTATGAGTTATGAGTTAGGAATTATGAGTTGGGAGTGGGTGTAATAGAGGAAATATCGGGGGCGAAAATAGGTATAAACGAATGTTGCACAATAGCCATAATATTCACCGTAATCTAACTAATTTTTGAGTGTGAACTGCCTTGTCATCTTCTCTGACACTCAAAAAGTACAGTCCGGGGAGCAGATTTTCAAGGGATAATTCATGCTGGCCCTCCATAATAGATAACACATACTCCAATACAACCTTTCCATTGGCATCATACAGCACAACCTGACGCACATGAGCCGATGTGGCCGGACAAATGATCCGACAAACATCTTTAGCCGGATTCGGCGCAATAGCGTATGCTTCTTTTTCTGACGCTATACCATTTGTATGACTCAAACCTATACCCACCGTGACCGATTGGCAACGGGTCTGCTCGCCCAGCGCATTGCTGGCTGTGAGGCATACCGTGTAGGTACCCGCCGCAGAGAACGTGTGTACCGGATTGCGCTCGGTACTGCTATTATCACTGCCACTGGCAGGATCGCCAAAATCCCAGACATAGGCATCTGGCTCGCCGAAGGAGACATTGCGAAATTCTGCATAATTGCTGTAAGGGTTGCGATAGCGAAAACGAGCCTGAGGCAGGTTATCCAAACCTAAGGTATCGCAGGCAGAGCCGTCCACCGGGCCAAGGCGATAGTTGGGGTAATTTGGAACACCATTGTTGTAATTTGTAACAGTCAGGTAAACATAATCTGCGAAGCCGCCACATTCGATACCCGGGCGATCCGGATTGGGTATGCCGCTGAATTCATAACCACCACTAGATTCAAATATACGACCATCCGGAGTGAGCTGCATACTGGATAATATGCCAGTGCCAACCTTTATCCTTGAGTCTTTGATATCTGATGCTTTA
>JADZBJ010000385.1 GCA_020852155.1 Saprospiraceae bacterium
AAATAACCAAATAACCAAATAACCAAATAACCAACTCCACAAATAACCAAATAACCAATTCCACAAATAACCAATTCCACAAATAACCAATCCAACAATCATTCATTAATCATGGAATATAGAAGATTAGGCAAAAGCGGCGTTCAGGTAAGCGTCCTTTCATTTGGCTCATGGGTTACTTTCGGCAAACAAATCGGCGACGATACGGCAGAGTCGCTTATGCGCATGGCTTATGAAAACGGCGTCAATTTTTTTGATAATGCCGAAATCTACGCCCGTGGCGAAAGTGAACGCGTGATGGGCCGCATCCTGAAAAAAATGGATTGGGAACGCAGTTCATGGCTCGTTTCCAGCAAGGTTTTCTTTGGCGACGGCGGCAAACTGCCCAACCAGACCGGCCTTAGCCGCAAGCACATTTTCGAGGCTTGCCACGCCAGCCTGAAACGCCTTCAGGTGGAGTACATTGACCTGTACTTCTGCCACCGGCCCGATAAAAACACGCCTGTGGAAGAAACGGTCTGGGCCATGAATCACCTGATTGCCCAGGGCAAAATTCTGTACTGGGGCACGTCCGAATGGAGCGCGCAGGAAATCATGGAAGCCCACATGGTAGCGCGTGAAAACCGACTCATCGGCCCCGTGATGGAGCAGCCACAGTACAATATGTTTCACCGTGAAAAAGTAGAAGCCGAGTTCAACAAACTATACTCAACCGTCGGACTGGGCACCACCATCTGGTCGCCGTTAGGATCAGGCGTATTGACCGATAAATACCTGCAAAAATTTCCGGCTGACACTCGATTGGGCCTCGAAGGATTTGACTGGCTCAAAGACCGCAGCCTCAAGCCCGAACATTTGCGCCGGGCGCACAAACTCAATGCACTCGCCCAGTCGCTCGGCACTACCCTGCCCAAATTGGCCATCGCCTGGTGTGTGCAAAATCCGAATGTCAGCACAGCCATCCTCGGCGCATCGCGGCCGGAACAACTGAAGGAAACCCTGGACAGCCTCGATGCGCTCCGTTTGCTGACGCCAGCTGTAAACAAACGCATTGAAGGAATTTTACAAAACAAACCTGAACTGCCGGCATTCTAAAAAGTATGCTAATTTTGCGCCTCGTAAAATTTACTATGCAATAATCGCTTTTCAAGACTATGACACATGAACCGAAAGTAAGATACAGCGACGAAGACTTGCAAGAGTTTAAAGCGCTGATCGACGTCAAACTGGAACAAGCCAAAGAAGAACTGGATGCCACGCAAAGGCAGATTGCAGATCTTAATGAAAATGGATTCAACCAGCAAGGCGGGGATTGGTACGATGATTCCGGCGCGCACACCGACATGGAAATGTTGCAACGCATGATGCAACGCCAACAACGACATGTGCAAGACCTGAAAAACGCATTACTCCGTATTCAAAATAAGAGCTACGGCATTTGTTCCGTCACAGGCGTTTTAATTGATAAAAACCGCCTGCGCCTTGTTCCTCATGCTACCAAAAGCATTGATGGCAAAACAATGGCCAACGCTAACAAATCCAATGCCTCGGGCGCCGGTTCTGAACGCGATTTTTTTGACAACCCCGATAAAGCCAATGCCGGTAAACCCATCGGCGACAAAGTACGCCTGGCCAATGGTAAAAGACCAGAAACCGGCGGCGGAGACGACTGGGAACCCAACAATGAAAACATGGAAGATGCGGGCTATACGCGCCGCAAATTTGAAGATGACGAGGAATAAATGATGAATGATGAATGATGAATGATGAATGATGAATGATGAATAAACCTGATAATCATAATTTTAGGTGAATACCATCCATCAAAATTTGTCACTACCGAATAAATATTTCGTTGGGGAATTTCTGTTTATCTCAGGAATTCCCCAACGTGCTTTAAGCGTACGCACTACCCGACATTACGCTATACGGGTTATCACCGCTCCTGAAATTTATGCACATTTCTGTCCCGGAACTGTACGACATCTACCTAAAACACCCGGTAGTCAGTACAGATTCACGCCTTTTGCCTGAAAACTGTATCTTTTTTGCTTTACGCGGGGCCAACTTCGACGGCCACCAATACGTGCAAAAAGCGCTCGAATCCGGCGCTGCCAAAGCGGTCATTGACGATCCTTCATTTCAATTCAATGATCGCTGCCTGCTGGTACCCGATGTGCTGAAAGCCCTGCAAGACCTGGCGCAATGGCATCGCCGCCAGTTTGAGATTCCGGTGATCGGCATTGGCGGCTCCAACGGCAAAACCACCACCAAGGAACTGGTCTCGGCTGTATTGTCCAATCACTATGCCTGCCATTTCACCAAAGGCAACCTGAACAATCACATCGGCGTGCCACTCACGCTGCTGGCCATGCCCGCCGACACGGAAGTTGCCATCATCGAAATGGGCACCAACCAGCCCGGCGACGTAGCGCAACTATGCGACATCGCGCAACCAACACACGGACTCATCACCAACATTGGCAAGGAACACCTCGAAGGGTTTGGAAACCTCGAAGGCGTCAAAAAGGCAGAAGCCGAATTATTCGACTACCTCCGCCGACATGGCGGTGCAGCCTTCGTTAACCTGTCAGAGAAATACCTGAAATCCATGAGCCGCGGCGTTGCACATCGGGTACATTACAACGAAGCTGAGCGTCCGGGTTCCGGCTCCAATGGCTCGATTGATGTTCAATTGCTGGCCGAAATGCCATTCGTGAGGGTGGCCTTCACATGCGACGAAAATCGCCCGCCCATTGAAGTCAACACCCGCCTGTACGGTCGCCACAATTTCAATAACATCATGACGGCCATCGCACTGGGTATTTATTTTAAAGTGCCGGGCGATAAAATCAAATCCGCCCTGGAAAACTATATTCCTTCCAACAATCGCTCACAACTGCTGCAACGCGGAGAAGCGACGATTTTGCTCGACGCCTACAATGCCAACCCCAGCAGTATGCGCCCGGCCCTGCAAAGCCTGGCCGCCATGCCTGCCGGACGCCGCATCGCCATTCTGGGCGACATGCGCGAACTGGGCCACGAAAGCCTGGCAGAGCACGAATCGCTGCTTCGTTTTGCCAATCGCCTCGGCCTCGACCAAATTGTGCTGGTCGGCCCGGAATTCGCCCGCACCAAAGGCTTGAAAAATAAAGCCCTGCGCTTCAACACCACCGCCGAAGCCAAAACCCGGTGGTTCGATCTTCAGGACTTTGGTCAGTCGCATATCCTGATTAAAGGTTCGAGGGGTATCGGTTTGGAGAAGTTGTTGTGAGGGGGGAATATGATTTGAAATGTTATCAAACACCCTTTTTACAAAAGACACATATCGGTAAAATACAGCGAGCCGCCCCGAGTTATCGGAGCGGCTCGCTGCGTTTTTATTTCCCCAAGAATGCGCTGATTTTTAATGATCTGGAGTAATCAAAACATGCCCGCAAGTCAGTCTTACATCCTGACAAACCGGCCCGTCCGTAATTGACCGGAGTCACTCCTGAAAATAACATAATAGACGCCCGGCTTCAAGGCCCCGGTGTCAATTTTGGTGGTTGCAGAAATACCGGCCTGAGACAGTTCCAGCACGCCAGCACTATTAAACACCTGAAGTAACCCCGAAGTACCGGGATCTAGTCCCACTAAGTGCAAGGCTTCTCCTACTGGATTGGGCTGCACATCAAGGCGGTTGTTGTTTCCTGACAAGTCTTTCACGCCCACAGAAATACCACAAGAGTCCGCCCGTTCATAAGCACCGGCGTCCACATTACTAAACCGGATGCGCGGCTGCCCATCCAGGTCGGTTGTAATACCCGCCGCTGTAACAAAATCATTGTTACCAAAACCAATGCCCACAGAACAGGAATCCAGGCGATAATTGTCGTTGGCAGGGTCTATGAAATCAACATTAGTGCTCCATAGATTGCCGGGAGGGTTGTACGGTACACCATAGCAAAAGGGATCAGAGAAAGGCTGGTATCTGTTTAGAATTGAACGTTCGATTTTAAACCCACAATATCTGTCTGAAGTATTACCATTCAACGTAATGGAAGCAGTTGGATCATTTTGCTGAATAATACAATTTCTGATAAACAGCCTGTTATGTAAATGGTCTGGAGCGTCATACGCTTTCTTACCGAAAATAGATTCTGTTGTATTGTTGATTTCGGCGAAGGTGCAATTGGTAAAAGTTGTCAAATGCTCACAATCAGGTTCGACACCTATTCCAATGACATGGCGCGTTTTTACAAACAAACAATTATAAAAGTTATTGGCAAGTGTACTATGTGAGGGAATGACATAGTACATTAAAGACTCGCCTGTATTGATAAATTTATCATTTGAAAAATTGAATATACAACTACTCATCTCTCCAGTATAAAAACCCATAATATCAAAGTTGTTTCTGAATTCGGTACCATCTACAGTTATGTTTACGTTGGCTTTTTTACCCAACAAAAAACCCAAGCAAGCATAGCCAGCACCAGATGATTTATTAGTCATAAAATTGCATTTATTAACCAACAGATTCAACTTGACATCAGTTTCCAAATTAGAAGTTATAGACAACCCAGCATAGCCCTGAGAAAAATTTTGAAACAATTTACACGCCTCAAATAAAAACCCGGCAATAGAACCCTCCCCCGCCAAATAATGCATTACGCCACCTTCAAGGGCCGTATCCCGTTCCATCAAACAATCATTGACTTTCACTTGAGCATCGGTCAAGGCTTCAAAATACATACCGCCGCCACCGCCCTGAATGGCCCGGTTGCGCAAGAAATCGCAGCCTTTGATGTGCAGGGTATCTCCGGGTGTCATAGGCCCGAATTTGGCTAGGCCGCCGCCGTTGGTTAGGGCGCGATTGCGCTCAAAGCGACAATTTTCAAGGCGAGGGTTAACCATCGTTTGTCCATCGTTGGCATCTGCGTCTTCCCAATGTATGGCCAGACCCGCGCCGTTGCGCGCATAATTGGCCGTGAATATGCAGTTGACAATCCTGGGGCTACTGTTCGGCATAGCCGGGTCGCCCAACAACAGCATACCGCCGCCATAGCCCTGCATATGGTTATTGCCTGAAATGTCGGCATATCCGCCGCGTATTGTAAAACCATCCAGTATCGTATTGTCGGAAAGCCCCTTGCCATATACAACGTGCCAGCAGTTATCCGCACCACCCGCAGCGCCGATTTCACCGCTTAAAATGGTCGGATTCTGTGTCGGATTTCGATCTGACAACTGGGTTTCAGTCCCGGTAAATCCGCCATACACTTGTACGCCCGATTTCAGCACAAAACTGGCTGAGCGTTCCGTTCCGTCAGTCGGTTGGTAAGTTCCGGTGGCGACCCAGATTTGGTCGCCCGATTGTGCCTGAGTCAGGGCGTCCTGCAAGTCAGGGAAGGCCATTTGCCAACTGCTGCCGTTTGGTGTCGCGGCCGGGCTGTTTTGCCAAACGTAAATGGTGGTTTGCGCCGTGAGGTTTGATGTAAAGAAAACAGGGAAAAGCCCTGAAAGGAGAAGTATCAAGCGGATCATGAGTATGGAGAAGATTAGTGGGTGTTCGATTTTATATTACTCACGTCAAATTTGAGGCCATAAACAAGGATTTATCCTTTCGCATTCTCTCCCTAAACATCACGAGCTACCCCAATAACTCGGAGCGGCTCGCAATCGTATTAGTCAGTTTTACCTAAAATTGAATGATTACACTGGTCGTATCGTGACGAGGGCAGGCAATAACGTTAAGGTTGGTTACCTGACCAGCTGCCATTCGTTTGGTATCCCACACCACAGAAATATTATCGCCACCCGGCACACGAATCAGATGCGTTTGTTGCTGATGAGGCTGTGTCGTAAAGGGGCCACACCCATTGTAACATTCCCAGTCATCACCATAAGGGCCTTGCCCGTAACGGTAATAAAAATCCTGCGCAACATCACTGACATTTTCAAACGTAACCGACAGGTAGGCATCAAACGGGTGAAGGGTAAAATCCTGTTCGGCACAGTCACCAGGAGATACACGAAAAATTGGCGACGATAAAAAACTGTCTTTCTTAACCAAGATTACTCCTGTATAGGAATCACTTTCAGATATACTGACCAGGTACTTCCCATCTGTATCTGTTAAAACCTCGTCTGAGGCCGAAAGGGTTGAACCACCGCCTTTTTTATCAGCGTATAGATTCAGACTAACCTTTGCGCCAGCCAGCGGCACGTTACCGTCGCTGTTGTAGATCGTACCGGAAAATTCGGTGGTTTTCCGGGAGCAACCCCAGCAGCATAAGGAAAGAAGGAAAATCAGGGGCAGATATTTCATCGTTGTAAGGCTTGAAAAATGAAGAACAATGATAGATACCCCAGGATAACAAAAGAGCCTGAATTAAGGTGTTCGCCAGATTTAGTCAATTAAAGTCTGTGGCAAAAAAAGCCCCCTGACAAACACCCAATCAGGCGCATGTCAGGGGGCAAAAAATCGAATCAATCGGATTTAATCGAATCCAATCGAACCAATCTACTTCAACAGCGTCACGTTGCCTTTTTTAGTATAGACAGCGCCGTTGCCGCAGCGGGCGCGTACATACCACGCATAAGCGTCGGCGGTCAGTTCGCGGCCGTTGTGCGTACCATCCCAGCCTTTGGCTTTTACGTCTGTTGTTTCATATACTTTTTCGCCCCAGCGATCCCAAACTACGAAATACAGTTCAGTGATGTTCAGGCCGCGCACGATGAAGTAGTCGTTTTTGCCGGAGTTATCCGGTGTAAATGCCGTCGGTACAAAGATGTAAGGCTCGACACATTCTCCAGACATGAAGTGTACCCTGACCGTCGCCGTATCCACGCAACCGTTTTCGTCCGTTACCTGAACGATGTAGTCTGTGGTTTCCTGCGGTTGAGCAGTTGGTTCGGCGGTATCTTCATTGATCAGCGTATTCGCAGGCGTCCATTGATAAGTAAATACTGTACCGTCGCCGGTTGCTGTTGCCAGCAAGGTCGTCGTTTGTCCGATGCAGATGGTATCCGGCCCGGTGACTTCGGCAGCAACGGCCAATTGTGTCACCGTCAGCGGAATGCTGAATGAAGCCGTACAACCGAACTGGTTCGTCACGGTGGCCGTGTAAACGGTGCTGGTTGTTGTCGTCACTGTCGGGTTAGCAATCGGATCCAGTGCAGGCGACCACACAAAGGTCAGTTGGTCGTCAGGGTCGAGGTTGGTGATACTCAACTGCGTTTCCATCTCGCGGCACGCTTTGCCTTCTGCCGGATCGGCTTCTGCATTGACGGCTGCCAGGTTGACCATAATGCTGTCAAATGCAGGGCAAAGGTTCGTTGCACTGGCACGCACATACACCATTTTATTTTCA
>JADZBJ010000386.1 GCA_020852155.1 Saprospiraceae bacterium
AAATATAGTAGGTGCCAGCTGTGCTGAGTACTGCATTAGTTGTAGCTATTGTTCCGGAACTTGTCAAGCCTGAATTGGGCACTGTTGCCAGCACTGTACCTCCGGTATATGCATCTGTCAGCGGCGTCAAGGAATATTTGAACTGCACGCCATAGGTCACACCCATATTAAGCAGGCCCGACTGTGTCAAGGTAAATGTTGAGCCTGCGCAGACAGCACCAGTGGGTGTAGTTGTTAACGCACCCATTGACGGACAAATACTGCATCCTCCTGGTCCGACCAATGAAAATATTGCGGTAGAGGTACAGCCATTACCCGCAGTAACCGTTACAGAGTAATCGCCGACAGTCAAGCCTGACTGATCCTCCTGATTGCTCACTACGCCGCTGCCATTCGCAGAAAACCAATTATAGGTGTAAGGGCCGACGGCGCCTGTAGCCGAAATATTGATAGCGCCATCAGAGGCCGTGCAAATGGTAGGCTGTGTCAATGTGCCCAGAATATTTGCCACCGGAGCCATTGATACAGTCGAGTTGGCTGTGACTGTACAACCTCCTGTACCCGTTGCTGTTACGGTATAGGTTGTTGCTGTTGTTGGATTAACAGTAATAGAAGCAGTTGTAGCGCCTGTATTCCACAGGTATGTGGTAGCGCCTGTAGCCGCAAGGATAGCATTATCACCAGCACAAATTGAGCCGTCATTGGCCGTGCCGCCTGAAGTTTCGCTGATGCTAATGGTTACGCCTGTCAAAGAAGGATCCGTTACACCATCGCAGTTGTCATCGATGGCATTGCCGCAGATTTCGGTAGCACCGGGATTCACGGCACCATTGGCGTCATTACAGTCGAGGCTATTGGCCGAAAAACCAGCACCTGAAATATAGGCGCAGACTGCCCGTGTGCCGCCATATCCATCCAGGTCATCATCAGCAAAAAATGAGGAGAAATTGGATTTAACCAGCGTACCACCAGGAATAGGCGTTGCACTATAACCAAAGTATATATTAGAAAGGCAGTTATAAGGCGGTGCAATTTCAACACATGTACCGAGCGCATAGGTCAGTTTGGAAGTCACTTCCGTGAACGTTGCTCCACTATCTTTTGTGTAAAGGATGGTGCCATTTGAGCCGAATAAGAAGCCTTCAGTGGCGCTGATAAATTCCAAATCATTCAGAAAGAACGTTGTACCCGTAGTCAAGGCGGTCCAGGTTGCACCTCCGTCTGTCGTTTTTGCCGCACGACCACTGGCTCCACACAAATAACCGATATTGGCGTCAGCAAACCAGATGTCGTAAATAAACGTAGATGGCCATCCTGCGGGTGCTGTCTGTGGCGCCCAGGTCGTTCCACCATTCGTTGTTTTTAAAATGGTAGAAGCGCCGCCGGAAATCCATCCGGTATTTTCATCAACGAAATGAACAGCCTGCAGCGATGCGGAGCTACCACTCACCTGATTAATCCAGGAATTTCCACCGTCTGTAGTTTTATTGACTGCCCCGCCAGCGCCTACTGTCCACCCGGTAGATGCGCTTGGAAAATATACGTCAAATAAATTCGTATTTCCAGTTCCCATAGGCACTACTGCCCAGGTTGCACCGCCATCAGAAGATCGCGATCCAACAGGCCCGGCCACTGAGTTCGAACTCACGGCAAATCCATTACTGGCACTGGTAAAATAAACGCCGGTAATTGCCCCGGTCAGACCAGTATTGGAATTGGTCCAAGCGCTACCGGCATTGACCGTTCTGAATACTTGTCCGCCATCAGCGCCATACCATCCGGTATTGTTGTCAATGAAGTGCATATCATTGACATTGAGCGCTGATCCGCCACTCCGCAGCATCCAGTTTGATGTTGTGTTTGGCGTTGAATAAATCATACCGACGCTTCCGCCCACCAGACCTACACCGCCGTCAAAAACAACGGGCCCCAACACTCCAATCTGCTGATTCAACGTATCAGCAGTCCATGTAGCGCCGCCATCCAGTGTTTTTCTTACAATACCTTTTGTTGAGGCGCCCGTTCCAATAACAACAGTTGTTGGAGATACGACATGAATGCCATTTAAAATCAGCGTAGTACCGCTCGTCACTGGATTCCAGTTGGCTCCGGCATTCGAGGTGTTGTAAATTGAACCATTAAAGCCCGCTGCCCAACCGTTATTGGCATCAACAAAATTGACACACCTGAAGTTATTACCACCCGTTACTGGCGTGATAACTGACCAGGTTGCACCACCATCGGTCGTTTTGGCAATTTTGGAGCCACTGCCATTGGCAACCGGTACGGATGAAGTAAGTCCCCCGACGACATACCCTTCCATTTCAGAGATGAAGTGGGTAGCATACAGGGTTGCATAATACAAGGTTGTACCGGATGAATTGAAGCCTTGAAGGCCAGCTGGAATGGTGCTGGCATTCCAGACAGGAGTCCAGGTTGCACCACCATTGGTTGTTTTCAGTAATGTCGAAATGTTGGCGGCTGTTGTGCCGCCGCCGCCACATGCATAAGCGACATTGGCATCCACAGCATGAACATCGTTCAGTGTTATCGTCACACCGCTGTTTTGTACCGCCCATGTTGCGCCGCCATCGGTCGTTTTAACAATTACGCCTCCAGAACCTACGGCCCAGCCAACAGTGGAATTTGCAAGTGAAACGGCTGCATACGTAGAGGCCACCGGGCTTTTGGCGCCCAGCCAAGTAAACCCACCGTCGGTAGAATATCGCAGAACGCCATATTGGCCGGCAGCAACTGCAGTATTCCCCTTTTTGTCCATACCCTGGAAAAAAGTATTTTGTGTTTGGAATTCCATGGGCTGCGCAAAACCGAAAATGGGAATGGCCAACACGAAAAGTATGGTCCAAAACAGGTTCGTTTTCAGCCCTTCGAAAGCGGAAAGTGTAAATGTAAATTTCATGAAATTATATGTTGATTATGATGGTCTGGGATTAAAAACGAGTTTACACAGGAATAATCTGCCGGGGTAAAGAGGATATACAGCCAAATCTGCCGACTGCTACCAACAGAATTCGATTTAGATTAGCAAAGAAAAGTTATACCGTTCTCTCACCCGGCAGACATCATCATGTGTACTCATAACACTCAAGTAACTTAAAGAAAGCGCCAAGAGCATTAATTCTCTCGACAAAGGAATGTTATATGACTGCTTCAACACTTCGACTTTGTTTCTTTCTGCCTTTAATTTTGTCTCAATCGGTTTTATCCAGTATTTTTTTGCCTGAAAACAGTTGGCGACATCCCGTAAAATGAAGAAAAAACCGTCGAAAAATAGTTGGGGTCATTAAACCCGGATGAATAGGCTATTTCAGAAATGGTCATGTCCGGCTTATGTATCAGGAGGTGTTCAGCAGCCTGCATCCGGCGATTCTTCAACATGATAACAGCCGTCATGCCCTTTTCAGCAATCATCTTCCGATGCAGGTGAGCCTTGCTGATTTTCAGTTTTTGCAGGATGTCAGGAAGCCCGTAATCACTATGCATAAAATTTTCCTCGATCAATTCAGCAACGATATCCGAGACTAACGGAGCCTGAAATTCCTGATCGTCACCTGCCAAGGCGGGCACCATCGGCTCCTCTGCTCCGGCAGCATTCAACGTTTCAGCCGTTTTTTTTCTGGGATAGTACCACCTCATGCCAACAAACCCGGCAATCGTTAGCAGTATCAAGGCGCCAATCAAGACCTTTTTCCACCAAAACATCTTTACTCGAATACGAATTTCAACCGGTGTTCCCCATTCATTTTTTTCATTGGCCAGACTTGCCTCCAACTGGTATGTACCCGCTGCCAGCGAAGCAAAGGACAAAGACGATGTTTCCAAATTGCTCCATTCTTCATCATTATTTATAAGTCTGTACCGGATATGCCTCTTCGTTCCTGCATTAAAATCCGGCAAACTAAATTGGATATACAGGTTATCGCCCTCTTGACAAACAACTTCGCTACCCTCTTTCCCCCATACGCTGGTTAATCCATTAATCAGTACTTGAGCAATTCGGGTATTTTTACGTTCACTTGATTTTTCGATGGCTTGAGGATAAAAGCGAATTCCGCCCCTGACTGTCCCCATAAATATTTCTCCATCGGCACTGATTGACACTGTACCCTTATTGAATTCATTGGCCGGCAACCCGTCCGAAACGGTCCACCAGAAAGACTGCTTTGACACAGGGTCATATTTTTTTAATCCACTATTCGTGCCCATCCACAGGTGACCGTTATGGTCATTTTGCAAACAATAAATCACCTCATCATGCCCGATTTGGTCTGTAACAACCTTTATCAGTGTTTTGCCTTCAATGTTATAGTTGTAAAAACCGGAGTTGGTTCCAATCCATAACTGGTTGCCGCCCTTGTCCATTTCTACAGCATATATTTCCTTGCCTTGTAAAATATTAAGGGTGTCTATTACAGACTTATTGTTTGTCCAGTCAAAGACAAGTGACATCAATCCTGTAGAAGTCGCCAGCCAGACCTTGCCTGTTTTGTCAGACTTTACGATATGAACATTGAAGGTTTGCGTAAAAAAGTTTCGGTTTGATGATTCATTGTCTATCCGGATTTCATTTCCTGTGCGTGTATTACAAGCGATAAAAGCATTATTTGCGATAATAAAAGCAACCCAATCATCAAGAAAAGCCATGCGCTGTACTCGATCATTGGGTTTAAGGTTCCTTAATTGAATAGCGCGATTTGAGGCAGGATGTGTCAGTTGCGCATTACAATCCAACAGCCAGTAATCCCCCTTTGCATCCAGCGTTATAGCTTTGTATTTTTTACCATTCGCGGTTCTATCTAACGCTTTTTCAGCCACGATTGGCCTACACATATCTCCAGACTGTGCCACAATTTGGTTGTTATTATCCTTTAGCACCGGGAAGTTGACCACCTCCCCGGCATTATATACCTGAAAGGCATATTCCGGAAAATAATACCTGTATAGTCCCTTGGCATTAGTACCAAGCCACAACCCTTTTTGAGCATCACTGCAAACACTGAGTATTTCAAACGGAAAATCTTCTGAAAACAATTTAAGCGATGAACCATCCCATATAAACAATCGATTCCGGGAGGGAATGATACAAGACAGACCAAACATGACCGGGAGGTTATTCAACCCCCATGAATGCTGTATTTCCGGAAACCATTTTGTGGATTCTGCTCCTACATATTTTGCGCCCTTGGTCGTCTGTATCCAATAGGTGTCTTTGGCAAATGGATCAGGCCAAATAATCAATATATCTCCGACGATATCACTCAATACCCGCGTCCATTCAAATTTTTTATCATTACACGCCCAGGCTTTGTTTCTGTTATAAATGATTAAATGACCGTTTTGGCAGAATAAACGACCTTTTCTAATGTATTCCGATGGAAGATCCCAGTGATCATATCGCCACACAAGCGATACTGACGCATGCTGACTTCTTTGAATGTCATAGCATCGTATTCCCTTTTCATGTAATATCCACAACCCGTTTTCGCCATCAAAACAAATGTCCGTTATATCTCCGGTTTCCGGTGATGCTTCATAAACTGTTATAAAACTGTTTGTAGTAGCGTCCCACCGTTGTAAACCCATGTTAAATATCAACCATATCCCTCCGCGTTGATCTTTAGCAACTCGCTTTACTTTATTATCCAGTATATTATCTGTACCAACCTGGCCAGACCTGTAATTTTTGAATTGCGCGCCGTCAAAGCAACTCAACCCATTCTGTGTACCTGCCCATATAAAGCCCTCTGAATCTTGAGCGACTGTGTTTACGAAACTTTGGGCCAAACCATTCTCTACTGTATAATTATCCAGACGTTGTGCCTGTCCTTGCAGAAAAACACAAACACATGCCATTAATATCCCAAATCGAAGTTTATCCATTCCGGTCATCCTTATTCACACAAATGTATTACGTAACAGGCCAGAGGTAATTAAAAATAGCATTTTTGGTAAAAACATAGCGGTTGTTTGAATTTCACTGCTGGGTTCAAAAAGAGTAGATTTTGGCGATAGCCAATCCTTTTTTTTCGGGGTGAAGCGGGGGTTTCAGCCTGAAAAAAATGGGAAGGATAGTGGCAAAAGATACCTTTTTGAGCCAGTGAGTGAATTTCAAACAACCGCTAAGCGGTTGTTTGAAACAGTTTTTAACAAGACCGCCCTGCCCGCAATGATGCGAACAGGGCGGTCTAATTTTATACCCGCTCCCCTGGAAGGGGTTGGGTTGTGACCTACTTCACTACCACCATCTTCTTCGTTGCATTATAGTTGCCAGACTGAACCTGATAGAACAGAACGCCTGATTCCAGTTCGTTGCTGTTAACTTCTACCTTGTTCATGCCTTTCACGAAGTTACCGCTTACGGTTTTAACTACGCGACCATCAACAGTTGCAATTGTCAATGTTGCTTCACCGGCCTCTGGCAGGTTGAACGCGATTGTCGTTACACCGTTAACCGGGTTTGGCGTGTTTTGGAACAGTTCGAAACCGTTTACAACACCACCAATGCGCAGCGCAACATCGTAACGATCACCAGCTTCAGCGTATGCTTCAGCCTTAGTGATGCGGCTGTTCATGCTCAACATTTGGCTCAACTGACCAGCAGCAGTAGCACGGAAGGTTACAGCGAACTCGTCAGAACCTTCGAAAGAAGCGGTTACTGCATCAGCGAACACGCCGAAGTTGTTTTCAGTCATTTTAGCGCCAGGTATGACGTTCACCACTTCCAAACCTTTGAGGTTCATGGTAAACTGCATACCCGTCATCAGTTTAGAAGATTTGAAATTAACGGTGAACTTCTCGCCTTTCACCACTGCGCGGTCAGCAGCGTCAACGAATATGATACCGTTAGAACGATCATCCACCTGCATCAGGCTGTTCGCTTGTGCAGAACCGTTAACGTCACCCACTTTCACCGATACGAAGTCTTCAGCCAACTGGTCCGCCTGTGCATCCGCTACTGCGATGTTTTCAGGGAACTGCGTCTGGAACGGATTCTGTGCATTCGGGAACGAGTATGACTTGTCCACAAAACGCCATGATGTGTTGTTTGGCAACACCTGATAAATACCGAGCAGCAACTTACGCAGTTCAACAATGTCGAACGTCGTGATCGAGCCTGACTTGTTAGCGTCAGCAGCGATCATTTTGTATGGGCTGTTCAAAGTTTCAATACCCAGGATGTGCTTGGAGATCAACACAAGGTCGTAAGTGGATACGCCATTCAATGGTTGATCATCCTCTGTTGGTGTTACAACGTAGTTGCCCGCTACTGGTATAGCATTATTGAATGTATAATTACCAGTTGCATTCGACAGATCGAACATCGCTACCGGAGGCAGCGCAGGGTGCGTGCCCGTCAGTTCAACACCACCTTCTTCCAGACCTTCGTTCGTTTCTGTTTTCAGAGCACCCGCTACATCAATCTGCATACCGGGCGCACAGTTGCCTGCATTGTCCTGTACCAGTACATAAGTTTCGCAGTAGTCTGCGTTACCTGCTGCATCAATTGCCCACAGTTCTACAAACTGAGTACCCAGTTCGTCGCATGTGAACGTTACTGATGTGATCGGGTTACCGTTTGCATCAACCGGGAAGCCCGTGCCTGTGCCAGACTTGCGGATACCCAGTTTCAATGGATTCGGTGTGCAGTTGTCTTCTGTGTATTGCAGGAAGTCAGATGCCCACAATTGAATCATTTGTGTTGGCATGATGTTCACGCTCAAGCCGTTCAAGCACACAACTGTTGGCGCTTTGCAGTCCTTAACAGTAAATGTGTATTCCTCAACTTTGTCGTTACCGCAACCGTCAGAAATGAACCACTTGATCTTATGTGTACCGTGTGGCAACTGTGGAATCT
>JADZBJ010000387.1 GCA_020852155.1 Saprospiraceae bacterium
AGGCTGAATTGTTTGAGCTCGACGGATGCTTCCGCAGAAAGCACAAAACGGGTCATGGCGGTGAATGGATTGGGTTGTACTGTCACATATAACTGCCGACCGGTCGGCGGATTCTGAATGACTGTAATGGCCGGACGACCAATGGTATGCTGGCTCAGGTTCGTGATAACAGGTTCGTTGAAATCGAAGTAAATCGCTGCGCTATTGTTAATTTTCGTGCCTTCGGGCAGGTTGGGTTGCTGCTGAATGTTGAATGTGACATATCCGTGCGACGCCGGTTCGTTGGTCGTACTGTCGGGCAGCAGGATATTCGGAAACGTAATCGTCACCACGCCGTTATCGCTCAATGTCCACTCATACGGGTGGCTTGCCCCAACCGGGCGCAAAGTAGCCGGATTCAGGGTGGCAGGCAAAGTATCGCGAATGACCACAAGGAAAGCCGTGTCATTGCCTGTATTTTGAAAACGAATACGATAATCCAGCGACTGGCCTTTCTCAATGAAATGATCTGTCCCGAAACCCAGCGGAAAGCCATATTTATCATTCGGGTCAAATGAACCAATCACCTCATCGCAAATGACCGCTACGGAAGGGCTGGTTTCATTGAGCGGTAATTGCAAAGCCAGGTTCAGGTTGCCGCCGTTCAGGCAGTTGGGCACGATGGCTGTCGGACGCGACAAAACGGAACTGATATTGTCGAACAATTGCAAGGCATAACAACTATCCAGTATGGAGGGCGTCACCGTAATCACCGTGTCCTGATCGGCTGACAGTTGTATCGGCGTTTGCCGGAACATAATCATGTCTTCAATGATGACATACTCCATGGGCTGTGTCATATCCAGCCCGGTGTTTCGGATGGTAAACTCGATCTGGCTGTTGATACATTTGCCCGACACTTCCAGGTTGGAACCGTCTTTCAAACCGCCCGGAGGTCCGCAAATTGAATCAGGGTAAATATGCGCTTCAGCGCAGAGCACATCGCCGAGCGCAGCCTCGCAACGGACTTTGCAGATCATGGTTACCTGCCCGCACACACCCGGCTGCACATCCGGAAGATTGAACATGAAGGTGTTACTGCTAAAAGATGCAGGCATGACGCTGCTGCTAACATATTCATACAAACTATCCAGCGTCACCACCAGCGAAACGTCCTCTGCTTTTACGCTGCCGACATTGCAATAATTGAGCGTCAGGGTTGTGTTCATACAACGGCGAAGCAAACCGTTACTCAATTCCAGTTCCAGCAACGGGCATTCAATTACATCCACACCAATTGGTGGCGCCGTGACGATCTGCCCGGGGCCGACAACCGTTACCAGCGGCGTATCGCAGATGTTGTAATATGAGTTGGGCGCCAGATTGGGGGCCAACATCACCCGGTATGTACCCGGCGAAGTGACGATGTTGAAGTCGCCGTTGGTTTCCAGAAAAGCGTAAAATCGCTCGCTGGTAGATGTATTTTCTGCAACGGCAACGAACTGTGCCAGCGCGGGTTCGCCCGTGTCTTTCAGGCAGTTCAGGTTCAGGTCATGATACACCGAACTGGTAATCTGATTGCTGGCATAAGGTGTTTCAAGGCTTGTTTTTAGTAAAAATGCTTCAAAATTGTTGCCATTTGCATCGCTTCCTGCGATGATAAAACTTCCATGATTGATGCGATACATGGCGTCGGGTGTCACCTGTACACCAGCATCGCCCCGGCCCGACAAAGTACCGTTAGATTCCAGGCGCAAGTATTGCAGATTTCCAGGGTTGGGACTGGAATTGTATCCCCAAAAAGGCACAAAAAACTGGCTGTTGGCCGACTGCGCAAAACAGTTGAATACAGGTATCGGTACAGGGTCTTGCGTCGGTGGCGAGGTCAATTCGGAGTGCTGCCAGAGCAAATTACCATCCGCATTGGTTTTAGCCACCTTGATTTGCTGCCTGCCGCCGATGGAATTCGGCCCCAGCAACGCAATGCCGCCGTCGGTGGTCAACAGCATGTCGCGTATTTGGGTGAATTCGTATGTTTTTTGCCAGATTAAACTGCCCGTAGCATTGGTTTTTGCTAAAAAAGGGCCATCGTTTTTGTTGCCAGCGATCACGATCGAACCGTCGGGAAGCATTTCCGCCCGACTGACTACCCCGCCGTTTCCGACTAATTTGCCCCACAATTGCGTGCCGGAAGCAGAAATTTTGACAATCCAGATTCGGGTCGCAAACTGCGCATCACGGCCTTGGCCAACTGCCAGAAAATCGCCGTTGGGCAAAGCAACCAGTTCCGTCAGTCCACTCGGCAATCCGGGATTGGTCAATATCAGCGACCAGACGATATTACCGGATGCATCCAGTTTGCGAACGATATTAGACGACAGATTGTACCCTTCCGACAAAACAACGAAACAACTGTCAGCGCAAGCCACCACAGCCGTAGTCCCGTAAGTAGTGGTGTCGGTGATAGCCAGGGTAATTTGCCCGTTGGCGTCCGCCCGATGCCAGATGGATTGTTTCAGTGAAGCATTAACCCCCACTGCCATGAAACTCCCGTCCACCCCTTGCGCCACATCGCGATACATTGAATTGGCCACGCCCGACGTCGTAAAAAAACCTTGAGCAAACAGTCGCTGACTGGCACTCAACAGCATGATGAGGATGATAAAGCGATTAAAAAAAAGCATATCAATGTTCCTTTTAGAGATTAGACATGTTTCGGAGGGAGGAGCCGATACTTCAACGGTACAAAAGTGCGGGCACAACGAGTTTTCTAAAAGGACAATTTTTACCGATTTTCAGAAATATTTTAAAATATTTAATATTTTAACTTATTGATTTTCAAGTAAATAAAATAATTATTTTTAATTAATTTTCAGAAAACAATATCTTTCGCTTTCTTAAATTTCCAGTCGTTACCCGTCCTTCATGTCTTCCTGAAATATGAATACCTTGCTGACCATCCTCCGGGCGCTTGACAAGGAGCAAATGCGCGCCTTGCACAAGTTTGTTCGCTCGCCCTATCACGTCACCCATTCGGATGTGATTTTGCTGTTCGACTGGTTGCGGGGGCATCTGGAATCATCACCCGACGACATCCCTGACTGGCCCGATTTCGAACGGCTTTTGCCGCCTTCAAAAAAGCGCAATGATCGCCGGCTGTATGACCTGGGCCACTATTTACTCGGCGTAGTGGAATCGTTTTTGGCCCATGAAAAAAAACGGGACGACACTGGCCATTATCTGGCAACAACCGCAGCGCTGCGCGAAATGAAACTGGAGAATGAAGCCGCATCCATGTTGAAATACACGTCGAAACGGATACATGGAAATCGCTTGCGCGGGCAGGCTTTTTTGAGCGCTCTGGCCGCTATCGAACAGGAAACCTGGCAGATTTCTCTGCAACAGGGACGGGCCAGGGCAACCAATGTTCAGGCTTTGTCAGACACGCAGGATGCCGCGTTTATTGTTGAAAAATTGCGAACAGGCTGTCTGCTGCTCAGCCACGAAACCGTGGCCAATACCACTTATGATCGCGGTTTGTTGCCTGCGGTGCTGGATTTCCTGAAAGGGCATCGCTTGCTTGAGCAGCCCATTATTGCGGCGTATTATCACGGCTACTACGCCATGTCCGGCGAAGATGACGCTGCCGATCATTTTTCGCTGCTCAAACAAGTGCTCGAACATCACGGCTCTTCGTTTGCGCTCGACGAAACGCACGACCTGTATCTCATTGCGATTAATTTTTGCATCCGGCGCATCAATCGGAATGACCAACCTTTTTTCAGGCAAATTTTTGAATTGTATCGTTCGGGGCTTGAACAAGGGGCGCTGCTGGAGGGCGGGCAACTGTCGCGCTGGACGTATAACAACATCGTGAGTACGGCCCTGCACCAGCGCGAGTACGAATGGCTGCGGCATTTTCTGGAAGATTTTGCGCCGTTGTTGCCCGAAATCCACCGCGAAGGCGCGTTGAATTTCGGACTGGCCCGTTATTATTACGAAACCCGGCAACACCGCTTAGCCATGCAACACCTCCTGCGTATGGAATACGACGACGTGCTGCAAAACCTCATGGCCAAAGTCTTGCTAGCCAAGATTTATCATGAATTGAACGAATCAGATTCTCTGGATAATCAGTTGGATAGCATTCAAATTTACCTGCGCCGCAAACAAGTTTTGGGTTACCACAAAGACAATTACACAGCGATTGTCCGGTTTATGCGCAGGCTGGTTAATCTCAATTTTACGAGCAAATCAGATGTGCTGGCATTTCGGAAAGACATTGAAAGCGCGCCGGTGCTGACCGAGCGTGAATGGTTGCTGCGGCAAATTCAAATGTCGTAGAAACTTAGCCCTCACGATGCTCGCGAGCGTCTCCGACGCGACGTGCGCCGTCTGCAAGTCTCTGACTTGAGATTTAAAAACCAAATGAGTTTGCGCAAAATCCACACTCGCCGGAATGGATAACGCAAGTCAGAGACTTGCTAACGTAACACATCGCATTAAAAATGCTCGCGAGCAAATTCATAGCAGAAGGCAAATTCAAATGTCGTAGAAATATTTCCCGCAGACAACACAAAAAATCTGCGTTATCTGCGGGAAATATCCTTTTTCAAATTTTTATAAACAACTTCCCTGTTGGTTTACCCTTGCTGTTTTCGATAGACAAGCCGTAAGTCCCCGCCGGCAAATCGCCAATTGGCAGCGTACGGGAATGTTCGCCGGGCGGCACCGTTTCGAGGGGCCATTCTGATACTACAGCGCCCTGCATATTCAGCACTTTCAACCGAATGCGCTCTTGTTTGGGCGTTGAAAAGACGACTTCAATGCGTTCGCTGGCGGGGTTGGGCCTGATTTGCTGCAACGACAAGGTTGGCGCAGTCGGCGACGACGCGCCGCTCACATAGGCCAGGTCTGTTTGCCAGACGCCCAGGCTCCAGGTGGCCACCCTTAACTTCCGGTGTGCCGTAATGCTCAGGTGCATGGACAACATCGCCTGCGGCGCTTCTATGGAATAGGGCGTCCAGGTGTCGCCGCCATCGGGCGAACGCCAGACGCCCAGATCGTTGCCAACGTAAATATCCGCCGGATGCAAGGGGTCCAGCACAATGCTGTTGGTGGGCACATCAGGCAGGCCGACGCCAATCGGATTCCAGGTCAGGCCCTTGTCGGTGCTTTTCCAGACGTGTTGCGTATTGAAACCTGCGAGTACGGCGTAGGCGATATTGGGGTCGTTCGGATGCCAGGCCAAATCCATGCAAATGCGATTATCAGGCATATTGGTTTCAAAAGTTTGCCCTTCGTCAAGGTCGAATACCATTACCCTGGCTTTGTCGCTATTCAGCGGCGCAGTGCTGAACAACACCCGATTGACGTTGTGCGGCGACGGTGCAATGGTCAGGATGATATCGCCTTCCGGCGTGACTGGCCCGCCCGTCAGGTTGGCCCAGTTGTCGCCACGGTCGTCGGAGCGGAAAAGGCTTTGCGCGCCTGCGTACAGCACATTCGGGTCGGACGGCGCTATTTCAAAAGGCCCGTTAAAGGCAGTTTCTTCAACATTAATTTCACCGGAGGTGATGCCTGTCCAGTTGGAGCCGGCATTGTCGCTGCGGTACATATTCAGGTACTGCGACGAACCGTACATGATATTATTGTCCGTAGGGTCAATGGCTACGCATTCGCCGTCGCCGCCCAGGGTACGATACCACGAAGGATCGCCCGTGTATATGGCGGTTGAATTGTCCTGCATACCGCCGATACACCAGTCGAAATTATTGCCTGTACCATTGCCGATGTTAGCGTAGAATTGCTGCGTCTGATAGCCGCCATTTCGGCCCTCGAATGTTTCACCGGCATCGTAGGTGACAAAAATGCCGCCATCGGAAACCAGATAAGCCTTGTTGGGTTGGTCTTGCATGAAATACACACCGTGAATGTCTGCGTGGACATAATTGGGTGGTCCTTCAGGCCCGCCAGCCGGCACATACCCGAAATACCAGGCGTACCAAAGCGATTGTTGAAAAGCATTCAAACCGCCGTCTGTTGATTTCCAGGTGTCAATGCCCACCCACAGGAACTGGTTGGGGTCTTGCGAATGCACGGATATATCATGCGAATACCAGCCCTGATAACTCGAAACATTGGTGCTGTTGATTTTCACCCACGTATTTCCGCCATTGATCGTACGATAAAGTCCTTCCTGATTTTCAACATTACCGATGCTGGCGTAAATGATCGCCGGGTTGGAAGGTGCAAATGCGAGCAGGGCTTTACCGGAATAAGAAGCAGGTAATCCGGCGGATAGTTTTGTAAAGGTTTGGCCGCCGTTGGTGCTTCTGAAAATACCGCTTATAGTTTGGTCATTGTGCGAGCCATGCGACACCAGAATGACACTGGTATCGGCAGGGCTAAAATCCACATCAACAGCCATTTTACGATCATGGGCGACATGCCAACTCGCGCCGCTGTCATAGCTGCGCATCAGCCCTTCAGTGGTAGCAGCGTACACCGTGGCCGGACGCAACGGGTTGATGACCACATCCTGCACTCCGCGCAGGTCGCCGTAACCCCAGTCGAGACTTTTAAACCACGTTTGGCCGCCGTCGGTGCTTTTTAAAACACCGATTCCGTAGGTACCGCGCGTGGTACGGATGGCTACGTTGGGCATGGAATTTTCATAATTGTACACTTCGCCGGTGCCGATGTACATTTCATTTGGATTGACCGGGTTGATCGCAATACTGCTGACACCCAGTACCGGGAATCCCGTTTCAACGCGTTCCCAGGCCGCCGCGCCGATACCGGCTGTGGTGCTTTTCCACAGTCCGCCGGAGGCCGAACCCGCCCAAAGGATATTGGTATCTACAGGACTGACGGCCAGGCACAGCGTACGCCCGCCGATGTTTTTGGGGCCGATGGCTTCCCAGGTATTGGAGCGATCACCGCGCAGCGTTGCAGCTAGTCGCGCTTGCGCCATAGCCTCGGCGTATTTTTCAGTATGAAATTTTCCATCAGGAAAGAGTCTTGCCATTGCCCACATTCGGAAAGCCGCGCCAGCCTCGGAGGGAGAATGTTCGTCTTTATCTTTCCCTTTGTTGGAAGGCGAAGACGAAAACTGGCAGGCTGCAAGTGTTGTAAAAAGCAGGAGAATCAAATAATACAGTGGTCGCATAATTCAGGTTTGATATTTTTCAGCACAAAATAATCGAACTACTGCCTGACTTGCGTGTTACTTTCACATTTTGCTAATTCAAGCGATTTCCATGCAACCTGTACGCGACGACGAATTCATGTTTCACCCCAAAAACGTCATGCTGTTTATCCTGCTGGCGGGACTTAGTTTTTTGTTTCTGGCCCTGACGGTTTCGTATGTCTATATTCGGGTGACGAATGGCATCGCTCCGGTGAAAGTGCCTGCGTTGTTTATCATCAACACGCTGATTTTGCTGGGTAGCAGTTACACCATGATTCAGGCCCGGCAATGTTATTTGCATGACAACACTGAAGGTTATCAGCAAAACCTGAAACTGACCCTGTTGCTG
>JADZBJ010000388.1 GCA_020852155.1 Saprospiraceae bacterium
CGTCGAGGTTGCCGTTTTCAGTATGGAAACTGAAAATTTCGTCGCCGCCTTTGCCGCCGCTGCCGTTGGTGGAATAATAACCGTTGATCTTGTTCAGGTCGACGATCAACCCCAGGTCATCGCCACTGGTATTAAACGGGCTCCCCAGGTTGACCGGTTTGGTCCATTGGTTGTTTTCCATGATAGCGTAATACAAATCAAAACCGCCCTGTCCGCCTTCCATTCCATCCGATGCGAAATACAGGGTATTGTCGGCATGGATGAATGGGAATGCTTCGCGGCCTTTGGTATTGACCCCGGGGCCGAGGTTGACCGGTTCGCTCCAGGAATCGCCTACGCGATAGGAAACATAAATATCTGTGCTGCCCAGGCTGCCCGGACGATTGGATGCAAAGAACAGTTTATCGCCGTCGATACTGATCGCCGGGTGGAAATCGTCGAATTCGTTGGTATTGAAAGGCAGTGGTTCCGGTTCGCTCCAAACGCCATTTACTTTTTTAGAAGAGTAAATACGCGTTTTTTGGGTTTTATCTTTCGCAAACTTGGTTTTCCCGCCAATCACAGCGTTTCTGGAAAAATATACCGTTTCTGTTGTGCGGTCAAAACATACCGGGCCTTCGTGGTCTACCAAAGAAGACAATTCTTTTGCGAACACTTCCGGCGCTATAAGATTGCCCGATGTATCGCGCCGCGCACGCAGGATACTCATAGCAGGTAATTTCAGGTCTTCATCCTTTTTCTTTTTCAACCCAACACCGTCAGCATTGGTAGAAATAAAAACGATGCCATCTTCATAAAAAGTGGGACTGAATTCCAGTCCGCCTGTGTTTACCGCTTCTTCATTTTTTACCTGAACGGTAATCAATGGCGGGGCAGCGGGCGTAGTCTGGGCTTGTACCAGACCTACTGAAAAGCAGGCGGAGAGTAAAGAGATAATAAGTCGAAGGGCTTTCATAATTCCCGTGTTTTTTTTAATGTGCCGGAACGGTTCATTCCGGTGATATATCTTAATGAAGGAGTTTTACAGGAAAAAACGCGGATTCGACATTTTTTTACTGCGTTTTTTCAAGTCTGCCAGTACCATTAGTTCAATAGAGCCGGCATTGTAATCTTTGAGGCTCGACAAACCGAAGTCGTAAGAAGCACCCACGCCGAATTGTGGGCTAGCCTGCCAGAACGCCAGCAAATCAACCGATTCGCCCGGGCCGTCGCCACCCAATCGGTAGGAAAGGCCTGCGGTAAATTTCTTGCGAATATCAAGATTGACGTTTATATCCGCATCAAATGGCGCATTTTTCACATACTTCAACAATATAGCGGGCATTAGGTTGATATCCTCCGCAATCGGGAACACACCGCCTGCCATGGCGTAGTAGTGCTGGTATTCTTTTGCAATCAGGGTAGCGCTTCCGTTGGCATATCCAATTGCATTGGCATATATACGCGGCACAGAGAAACCGAAATATACATTATCAGATACCGTACCATAAATGCCGGCGCCCACATTTCCATAAAAATCATTCACCCTGGCATCGCCCAGTGAAGGGTCGCCACCAACGTTCGGCTGGGCATCGCTGAATGCTATACCCAGTGATCGCAATGATGCGGTGATACCTACGCGCATCGAAAATTCATCGCTCGCTACGAGGTCGTATGAATAGGCCAATGACATGTGGAAATCGCGCTGTAAACCGATTTTTTGGTGCGACATCGTGACGCCGACGCCCACACGTGGCGACAGGAACGGTGAGTTGAAACTCACCAGCGCCGATTGTGGCGAACCTTTGAATCCGATCCATTGATTGCGGTAAATAGCCGTAACCGAAGGCACACCCCTGGCGCCCGCATAGGCCGGATTGATCAGCAGTTTATTGTACATAAACTGGGTATAGTGGTGCTCTTGCTGAGCAGACAAAGCCGCTCCTGCCAACAGCAAAGCGAATGAAAATATCAGTTTTTTCATGGCGCAATATTTTTATAGGAAACCGGGTCATCGGGAGAAGAATCCGACCACGCTGACCCGGTTTTCAAGTTTTTTAACGGAAGATTTCAATAAAACCCTTTACGGTTGCTTCGTTCGGGCCAGGTTTGAAAATATAAAAATATACGCCGTCCGGCAAGTCTTTACCTGCTTCGCCGTCCAGTGTGCCGCGCCATGCGAGCGACTCGTCATTCGAATATGGCGCTGCCTCGTACACTTTGTCACCCCATTGGTTGTATATCACCAGTGAGTTGGCCTCGAAAAATCCCGATTCCAGGCAAGGTATTTCCAGCCAGTCATTGACACCGTCGCCATTGGGAGTGAAAATATTCGGAATGAACGAACAACTCGCATCACGCGTGGTAATTGTCACCGTCGCCATATCGCAGAGCAAGGGGCAGGATTGCGAGCACACTTCATAGAAGAAGGATGCGCTGCCAGGCTCCTGGCCTGCCTGGTAGGAGAATGTCCCATTGCCCAGGTTGGTTACGCCTGTCAGCGGACTGATTTCCGTGATGACAAAATCGCTGATGGGATTGAGCACATCATTGAGCAAAATATTGAAAGTGTCCAGCGCTGTCGGGTCAATTTGGAAATCCGTATCGTCCACGGCATCTGGCTGAACCGCTAACTGGACGACAA
>JADZBJ010000389.1 GCA_020852155.1 Saprospiraceae bacterium
CCTCGGCGGCAGCTATTATTCCATGAAAGCCAAACCGGTTACCAGGGAATTCCTGACGGCAGGCCTGGGTCTTCAGTGGCGTTTCTAACCTTTTCAAATTTCAAATGGTAAAAACTTAGGCCGAAGGTAAAAGGTAGAGGGTAGAAGGTCTTTTTGTTGGTTTTCAAACAAAAATGACTAATCTTTTATCAAAAAACGCCCTCTACCTTCAGCCGTCCACCCTATGCCTAAGTTTTTACGAAAAATATCATTCCTAAACCAAACATTACCAACATGAAACACTTAATCTGGGCATTTTTGCTCCTTTCTTTTTCATCCTCGGCCCAAAACTGGAGCCTTATCAGCAGCGGCAAATACTTGAATTACAATAAAGCCGGACAAACGCTGGTTGATGGCACCCTTCGTGTTGGTTCGGCCTATGCAGAAGGTGTTGACTCGGTTTTTATCCTGTTGCCCAAGCGGGGGAAGTATTACCCAAGCGTTCCGTATTTTGAAGCCGTCGGGCATATTCTGGGTGATACGACATTTGTTCATCCGGGCGGCATCTATGAATTCAGGTTTAATGACAGCTATGAACCTCAACCGACGACGGAAGTGCGCACACAGGCAAAGTCAGGCGAGGCCTGGACTTATCAGCCCGGTATTGTCGCCACTGTTGCCGAAGTAAAGGACACGATGATCTGGGGTCAGAATGACTCCCTGAAAATCATTCAACTCTCTGACGGTAGAAGCTTCCGATTGTCCAAAAACTTTGGCCTGATCGCTTACGACGGGTTGGTATTATCCGGTTTGCAGGGCCAGGAAATCGGCACACAATTGCCCACTATGGATGAATGGTACGGCGACTGGCAACCGGGTGCGGTGTTTGAAACATACGGCAGTACCACCACAGACTATGTCAACCAAACCTTTGGCTGGGGCAAATTGTATGTTACCGGTCGCTTCATTAATAATGATACCCTTAAGGTAACCGGCCGACGACTGACACGATCAGGAAGTTCATTCAATGGACTACCCGGCGCTGTTACATTTAGCGACGAACAGATAACCATTGTTATTGGCAAGGCCGATGCCGTGTTTTATCCGGGAGCAGAATCAGGATCTTATACAACAGAGTACAGCCTTGTCAATGGCGTCATTTCCCTGAATAATCGCAGGGTCGTCACGCCCATTTCTGGCAGCCCGATATCGGATAAAACCTATCTTTTAGGTAAGGGCCTTACCAATGAGCAGTTTGCCTATGGCAGTATTGGTAGTACTTATTCGCGCACTCTCAGCCTGATCGGCTCACAGTTGCCCGGACAGACGCCGGAAGGAACCATCCACCCGGATTCGTTTTTTGGCGTAGCAACAGATGTGAATGAACAAGCCGACGACCTGCCCATCAAGATTTTCCCCAATCCGTCGTCTGACGGATGGATACAGGTCGCGCGATCATCAGACGACCCGCTGGATAACATTCAATTAATGAATCTGAACGGTCAGGTCATGCGCGAATGGGCCAATGCCTGTTCTAATTGCCGACTTGACTTAAATAACCTGACATCCGGCGTTTACCTGTTGCGTTTGCAAACCAAAGCAGGTGAGCACATTTCCCAAAAATTATTGGTGCGACAATAGTCGGATTGGCGGATGAAAGCCTGTCCTTTGCGAAAATTTTTTTGATATGACAGCAGCTGAAAAACTGGCGCAAATGCGCCTCGAAAAAGCGCAGGCCAACCTTGATTCAGGCCTTGCCTTTCTGGCAGAAAACGCCCAACGTCCGGAAGTGGTCGTGTGCGAAAGCGGACTTCAATATGAAATCCTGAAAGAGGGTTCCGGTGTAAAACCCGGCCCGACCTCGGCAGTGACCTGCCACTACCACGGTACATTGCCCGACGGCACGGTATTCGACAGTTCGGTGTTGCGCGGCCAACCCGCCACCTTTCCGCTGAATCGCGTTATTTCAGGCTGGACGGAAGCGCTTCAACTGATGCCTGTGGGCAGCAAGTGGCGCTTGTTTTTGCCGCCCAACCTGGCGTACGGTGATCGCCACGTAAGCGCCCAAATCGGCCCCAATTCGACGCTGATTTTTGAGGTTGAATTGTTGGGCATTGGCAAATAACGACCGTATCTGGTCTATTTTTGTTCACGCTGGACAAATACGCGGGAATACAGGCTCGACACTCCTTTACAGTGAGGTAAGTTCAGTTATTTTGCATTCGTAAAAACTTAGGCCGAAGGTAAAAGGTGGAGGGTAGAAGGTCTTTTTATTGGTTTTTAAACAAAAATGGCTACCCTTTTATTCAAAAAACGCCCTCTACCTTCAGCCTTTCACCCTATGCCAAAGTTTTTACTTGAATTCAATTTACTCAACGTGCATATAACTGTTATGACCAAACTTACCTCGCTGTATTTCCTCCTGCTTTTACCGACACTGGCACTGGCACAGCCCAAAATTCAATTAGTCAATTTTGTCAGCGGATTTTCCCGCCCGGTGGATATCGCCCATTGCGGCGACAGCCGCCTGTTTATTGTACAACAAAACGGCATCATCTGGATCGTAGATTCGCTGGGCAACAAACTACCTCAGCCGTTTTTGGATATTGACGCACGGGTTAATTCTACGGGCAATGAGCAAGGTTTGCTTGGCTTGGCATTCCATCCAAACTACGCTCAAAACGGCTATTTTTATGTGCATTACAGTCAAAATAACGGCGGCGATACACGAGTTGCTCGTTTCAGCCGCGACAGTGGAGATGCCAACAAGGCCGACCCTAACAGCGAACTGGTAATTCTGGAACAGGATCAACCTTACAGCAACCACAATGGTGGATGTTTGAAATTTGGCCCTGACGGTTACCTCTACACCGGCCTCGGCGACGGCGGCAACGCTGGCGACCCGCTCAACAGTGGCCAAACCAAAAATACGTTGCTGGGTAAAATCCTTCGTATTGACATCAACAGCAGTTCGCCAGCAGGCAATTACGCCATTCCGGCGGACAACCCTTTTGTCAATGACCCGGCCTTCAGGCCCGAAATATGGAGCTGGGGATTGCGCAATCCCTGGCGCTTTTCTTTAGACCGTCTTACCGGTGATATGTGGATTGGCGATGTAGGCCAAAACGCCCGCGAGGAAATTGACTTCGAACCCGCCAATACGCCAGGTCGCAACTACGGCTGGCGCTGTTATGAAGGCCCTCAAACCTACAACAACAACGGCTGCCCGCCTGCCAGCAGTTTCATCCCTCCGGCTTATGCCTATGTCAATCCGTCTATTGGTTGCTCCATCACTGGAGGATTCATTTACAGGGGTAGCAAATACGCCGATTTGTATGGCGTTTACCTGTTCGCCGATTATTGCTCCGGCCGGGTGTGGGGTACGCGCCGAAATGCAGATGGCACATTTACGACCACTGAACTGGCTAATCTAGGCGATTATGAATTCAGCAGCTTTGGCGAAGACCGCAATGGTGAACTATATGTCGCCTTACTTTCTTCCGGGAAAGTGCAAAAGATCACAGAGATCTGCTCGCCTTTTCAGGTTGAATCCGCCACGGTAACCGATACGATTTGCCCGGGCTACAACGGCGTTATTACAGTTAACATGATCGGAACAAGCGGCACGGTCAACTACGCCTGGTCGAATGGAACGAACGGGCCTAATACCATTACATCTGTTTTGCCGGGTACTTACACCGTGACAGCCACCAATGGAAATGGATGTTCACGAACCTCCACTTTTGAAATCGTTGGATTGCCATTTATTGCGCCTCAACTCGTTGGAAACGACACGGCAATTTGCGCCGGTAGCGCGCTGTCTTATACCATCAAAAACCCGTCTGCAACCCCCATTCAACTCACATATCAGATTAATGGCGTCCCCAACAATGTAACATTAGCATCCTTCAGTGAGCATGTCATCAACATAACTCCACTGATGAGCACTCAAATCGTATTGGTTTCGGCACAAAATGACGAATGCAATATCCCACTGACTGACCAGGTGTTTATTCAGGTATATGCACCAACAGCAGTCCCGATCATTTCCATACAAGGCAATACCTTGACTGCCGAAGGCGGCACCTGGATTACATACCAATGGCTGTTGAATGGAACGCCCATTCAGGATGCCGATAGCAGCAGTTTTACAGCGACACAATCCGGGGTGTACCAAGTCATCGTCAATGACGTAAATGGCTGCCCGGCGCAATCTTCATCGTTGAACCTGACCGTTTCCGGTACGGATGCTTTGCCGGCATCTGTATTGAAATGCACTGTATCGCCCAATCCGGGATCAGGTATTTTCAACCTGAA
>JADZBJ010000390.1 GCA_020852155.1 Saprospiraceae bacterium
CCTTCAGCCCTCCACCTTTCACCTTCGACCTAAGTCTTTAAGTTGAGTCAAAGATAGATCAGGATTCTCAGGGTTTGAGGACTTTCCAGATTGATTTTCATCACCCTTGTCCTTCCACCTTCTTCCCTCCGCCTTATTCAGTATTCCCTCTTTTTTAAACAAAATCCGTACTTTCGAGTTATGAGTTGGGGGTTAGAGTTAGGAGTTAGGAGTTAGGAGTTAGGAGTTATGAGTTATTTTCACCATCTACACACCTGATGAAAATAACTCATAACTCATAACTCCTAACTCATACCTCCCAACCCATAACTCCCAACTCATATCGCTACGTGCATGGAATTTGAAGAAGGCAAGAAACGATTCATCGAATCATGGGGACAAATGGCCGGTGGCTGGGGCATTTCGCCCGCCATGGCTCAGGTACATGCCTTGTTGATGATCTCACCCGAACCGGTGTGCGCCGAGCATATTCGTCAGGAACTGGATATTTCGGTCGGTAATGTGAGTATGAACCTCCGCGCCCTCATGGATTGGGGATTAGTGTTCAAAGACGACCGCTGCGGCTGCCGCAAGGATTATTATTATGCGGAAAAAGACATCTGGACAGTGTTTCGCCAGATCATTTTAAATCGTAAAAAACGGGAACTCGAACCCATGATTCAACTCCTCGACGAACTGGTGTCCGTCAACGAATCATGCCCGAATTCAGAGTCGTTTTGCCAGGTGGTGCGCGACATCCGCAAACTCTCGCACCGCGCCAACACAGCCCTTGACCTGTTGGCTAAATCGGATTCCAATCCGCTCCTCAATGCGATGTTCAACCTCGCCAGATAACTCCCCAACAACCTTCAACAACTTCAACCCCTTCAACCTTCAACAACTTTCAACTCCCCCACCCTAAACCTCCAACAACCCTTCCGGCAAATCCATCAGGACGGTTTTGGCGGCTTCATTTTGATTGACGATTAAGTCCGCATTCAGCGGTATCAGCACGTCGCGACCCTTCCATTTCAGAAAAGCCATTTCCTGTTGCGGCATTTCCAGGATTTCATCAATCACACCAATGACGCCCAGCGTCTGGTCTTGCAGCGTCCAGCCAGCGAGGTATTCAAATTCCAGGCTTTCCTCTTCTTCAATTTCCAGTTCGCGGGCATGTTCGGGTATTAAATCCTGTTTGCGCAGCAGCACTTCGCGACTTTGCAGCATAAAGGCGGCGTCGCGGTCGTCCACTTCTTCGAGTTTCAGGATCAGGTTGTTGGTGCCGCGTACGCTTTCGATGAAATACGGGATTTTTTTGCCCTTGACATCAATGAAAATGCGCTCGTTTTTCAGAAAATCTTCGAGGTATTGCGCTTCAATGTGCAATTTCAATTCGCCCTCTATGCCGTGGGCTTTCTGTGTATGACCGATGGTAATGTAATCCAATGTTGATATGATTGATTCGATTGATTCGATTTTTTCACCACTAAGACACGAAGGAACACTAATAGACACTAAGAAAAATCCGCGTCATCCGCGTTCCATCCGTCAAATCCGCGTCTCATCCGCGTAAATCCGCGTTCCATCCGCCAAATCCGCGTTTCCCGCGTTTCAGTAGTCTAAAATAACCTGCCGGAGCCGATAACCACGCTCGGCTTTTAAATCCCAGGACAGGGTAGTGCAATCTGTGGGTACCGGGTCTTGATTGCAATATTGCGAATCGAGAATCCAGATTTCGCGTTCGACCATTCCGACGCCTTTGGCGTAGCGGGTCTGTGACAAGCGGCGTTCGATGATGTTACTTTCATTGACTTCCGTGACTAACAGTGTGGAGTCGAATTGAAAAGCGCCTACCGTGGCTGCTACATCAATACTATCCACTTCGTACTGCCAGTTGACGAAAGGCCGAATGCGCTCACCAGCGATTTCAATTTCACGATTGACGTCAATCCAGATATTGCCATTCCATTCACTGCGTCGGGTCATGGGGAAAATTAATTTTAAAAATCGCAGGTTCTGCTCCGTTCGGATAGCCTGACTGGCATTGCGGACGGCCGTTTCCCGGCGAACAAACTGCCACGGCGCCGAATCATTCAGGCGTTCAAAACGGTCAATGACATAATTCAATTCACCCGTCTGATCGCGCAGGGTATCACTGACGATCTCTTGGACAAAAGTGACGCTGCTGTCGCGAACGGTACCGCCGCCTGTGGCAAAATCATACACGATACTATCTACCCGCCAGGTCGTTTGCTGTCCGATGCGCAGGGGGAAGTAATCCCATTGGTCGGCAGCCGAAACGGTGGGTGGATTGAATGTCGGATCGGAGCATGCCATCTGTAATATGGCCAGTAATCCGGCGATGGCGGCAACAAAATTTCTCATCATCAGGGCTGAATGTTCGAGCAAAATTAGGCCATATCCCGGTTTTTTTGCCAACCGGATACTTTTCCCTGTATATTACAAGCAACCTGCTTGGCCATTTGCGCGTAACCCTGAAATTTGGCTTTGTAAACGTAACCTCTGCTTATGCCTTTTTCCGCCCTGTTATCCAGATACATTACACGCTCGTCGGTGCTGTTTTTTTTGTTGTTGAGTGTCGTCCGGCTGTCTGGTCAATCCAGTTTTTTTACATTCGATAATGAAGACTGGACCTGTAATGCCGACGCTGAAAGTATCAACGCCTACTGGTCGCCAACGGGCGGTAATACAGGAGGACATATCTGGATGAACGATGAATCCACCGGGGGCACCTGGGGGTTTGTTGCACCCGCCAAATTTCATGGCAACCTCATGGGCGCCTATGGCTGTTACCTGAGTTACGATATTCGAACAGACAACAACACTAACCCCAACAGCACTTACCATGTTGAGTTACGCGGCGGCAACAATATCAAACTGGTCTATAACAACAGCATTTTGCCGCAAAACAACTGGACGCACTTTGATATAAAACTGAAAGAAGACGCTGGCTGGCGCATCGGCACCCTGAATGGGGCCGTGCCGACGGCGGCACAATTTCAGTCTGTGCTCAGTAACGTGACTTACTTCTGGATTCGCGGCGAATTTTATTCTCAGGGCGAAGATCAGGGCGGATTAGACCGGGTCACGTTCTTCGGACAGTTTGATATTGACCTCGACGGCGACAATTCCTCCGGCGAGAGCAATGGTAATTTCCGCATAGATTCTACTTGTTTCGGGCTGGGTAAAATTTGCGACAGCGATGCAATCCTCTGGAGCGAAACCACCATTGGCCGTATTGAAATTTTTGTTCAAAATGCCGCCAACTCGGATACAATGGTCATTAATGGAAATTTCCCGAACCTGTCCATTACGCACCCCGAGCCGCACAAAATTGTGTTGACCAATACCGGAAATGCTTCTGCCTTTGATTTTCTGCAAGCCATTCAAGCCATTGAATATCAGGATATTGCCATCAAACCGCGCTCCGGTATTCGCACGATCGAGGTGGTGCTGTACAATGAATGCGAGGGTAAAGTCGCCAGCCGTTTTGCGTATTTGCCGATTTTCCCGCCCCGACTGGCAGGGAATAATGCCGATACTACTGTTTGCCCGTATAGCGACGAATTTTTTGCCCGCGATTTGCTCTATCTTTCAGATGCCGGCGGATACTGGCGGCCGGAATTTTCCGGCGGCGGCAATTTTTTTAATCCGCAGGAAGACCCGGCGGGTGTGTATGCCTACATTATTCCTGTCGGCCGCGAATGCGAAGGTGATACTTCTTTCCTGACGGTTGCCATCGAGCAACCCTTTGACCTCGGCGTTGACTCAACGCTTTGCAACGGCGAAATTTACTCGGTGCCCTTGCCTTCGGGTATTTCGATTCAGCGCTGGAAATGGAGCGACGGAAGTAGTAAGACAACCCTGAATATTCAGGAACCCGGCATCTATGGGCTTGAAATTGAAACCCAAAACTGTACTTTTGCCGATAGTCTGGAAGCGCGTTATTGGTCGTGCGATGAATGCCCTGCTTATGCGCCCAATGTCTTTTCACCCAACGATGACGGTAAAAATGACGGCTGGCGATTGTATCACACGTGCTTTCCTGATAATTATCAACTGGAAGTCTATGACCGCTGGGGTAGCCTGGTTTTCATAACCAACGACCCTGAAAAAAACTGGTACGGTTTTGCTCGAAGCCGCAATGCCGACGCAGGTGTGTTTGGCTGGCAGGCCCGCTGGACAGCCGAGTATTATGGCAAACCCAGAGAATATTACATGAAAGGCGATGTCACGCTGGTCAGGTGATTGATTCGATTGATTCGATTTTTTCACCACGAAGGCACTAAGAGACACGAAGAAACACTAAGAAAATCCGCGTAAATCAAAAAAAATCCGCACAATCCGCGTTTCCGCGTAAATCAAAAAAAATCCGCACAATCCGCGTTTCCGCGTAAATCAAAAAAAAACCGCACAATCCGCGTAATCCGCGTAACTATGAAAGTCATTATTCCGGTAGCCGGGGCTGGCACACGTCTTCGCCCGCATACATACACCCAGCCGAAGCCCTTGATGCCGGTGGCGGGCAAACCTATTATTTGCTTTATTATTGACAAATTAGTGGAGGCTGGCCTGACCGACTTTGTGTTTGTGATAGGTTACCTCGGCGAAAAGGTGCGCCATTTCATTGAAACGACTTACCCGCAATTGCAAACTGAATTTGTGTTTCAGGAACAGCGCGAAGGGTCGGCCCACGCCGTCGCTACCGCCCGTGAAGCCATTGAAGATGAAAACGAAATCTTCATTGCCTTTGGCGACACCATTTTTGATGTGGATTTGAAACAGATGTTGCAATGCCCACAATCGTGTCTTGGGGTAAAAAAAGTCAAAGACCCGCGCGATTTTGGTGTGGCTGAAATGGATGAAAATGGCAAAGTGTTGCGCCTGATTGAAAAACCCAGCATCCCGAAATCCAACCTCGCTTTGGTGGGCTTGTACAAGATTACCGAAGTGAATAAACTGCTAAAATCCATTGATTACCTGATCGAAAACGACCAGCGCACCATCGGCGAATACCAACTCACTGACGCGTTGCAGCACATGGTCGAAAATGGCACTCAAATTCAAGGCATTCAGGTTAACAACTGGTTCGATTGCGGTCGCAAAGAAGTACTGCTCGAAACCAACGCCATGCTGCTCACTCAGCGTGGTTATGCAGGCCACGACCCTAACCTGCCTGAATTTGAAAACACGATCCTGATTCATCCGGTAGCCATTGGCGCCAACTGCCAGATTTCAAACAGCATTATCGGCCCACATGTCAGTATCGGCGACCACGCCCAGATTCAAAATTCGGTCATTAAAGACAGCATTATTGGCAATTTCACCGCTTTGCGCGATGTCGTTTTAAAACATTCCGTGATTGGCAGCGATACGTCTATCCGGGGCATGGATTTAAGCCTGAATATCGGCGACAACACCGAGATTGATTTTGATTAGTGCCCGTGCCGAGGTAAACAAAAGTTTATTCTCGTAAATAAAATACAAGTCTAAATTTGCAGGTGTAACAGTTAACCAAACGCGCACCTGAAAACTTCCTGTTGCGCCAAAACAAAAACAATCTCATGATAGGTCCGAACGATACCGAAAACGAAGTCCGACATCTCGAAGGCTTTTTCTCCAATCAACAGTTTATGGCTTTGGCTGCTGCGCACGGATTCACATCCGGTATTGGCACTACGGCTACATTGAATCCTTCCACTAAAATCGGTGGTATTGACCACGAACTGGCTGGCGTGTGTTTTTTACCTGATACCCAGATCCTGGGGACCAATACCAAAGGCGGCAACAAGTTTGTGACACAAGGCTTTCGCGTTGCATTAATCGCTTTTAAGGCAGCCAGTGCCACTGACACCCTGAGCGGCACCAATACTGACGGCCTGGCGATTTACCCGGCCGATGCAGCCAGTTCACAACTGGTAGCAGCGCTCACACCCACCATCACCAACGGCAGCATAACAGAAAGCGAAGGGGCATTCTGGAAACCCGGCACCTGGCGCGACCTGGCTTTTAACTACGACCTGACGCGCGAGTTTGATTATGTTTTTATTGACCTGCAAACCTACCTGTACCTGTCGCGTGGTACCGCTTTCTATGATACTGCTACGGCTGCCACCCTTACCGGTAGCGAATTTTCCATAACACGCGGCATACACGTAGCCCGCTGCGCCTACTCACTTCCTGTTCTAAATAATGACCGCGTGAGTTATGTCAACTTCCGTACGCTGAATATGTACCCGCATCCGAAGCCCGCTGCTACCAATTTGGAAGCCTCCAGGGATGATCTGGCGTACTATTTAGGCGCTACCTGTCCGCCATACTGGAAAGATATGGGTGTAGCCGAGGCTGCTCCTGCTACCGAAGGCAGTCGCGTCATGCGCGCAGTGGCTCAACCCTCGCCCAACAACCAGCAAAACCCGCTGGATAACGAACGAGTGCATATCAGTATGCCTGATTTGCACACTGCACTTTACGAAGCAGGGTATATCAGCAAGGAGCCAGCACCGCAATTCAGTTTTCTGGATCGTATGCGCCGCCAGTTGATCCGGGCTTTCATTTTCGTCGCTTTGTTGGGCGCCTTGATTGCCGGACTGATTACATGGGGCGTCTTGAAAGGCGGCTTGGGCAATGATAATTTCAATAAGCCTAATCCGGATAGTATTCAGATTAATGATAACGGCCAATCCAATAAGGGGCAACGGGATTAGTATAATAGCCATACTGATTTGTCATCCCGAGCGCTAGCGAAGGAAATGGCTGAGCAGTTGTGATGATTCGCGCTTCGCTCAAAACAGGTTCCTTCACTTCGCTTAGGATGACAAGGCTGTTTAGAATAATTAGATTACCATCATAACACCTTCATCAATGCGATATCACAACTATTTTATCTATATCACAACAAATCCCCAAAAAAAAGTGCTTTACACTGGTGTCACCAATGATCTTGAACGTAGAATGCTTGAACATAGAGCAGATAGCCTATCTACCAAGAGTTCCTTTGCGGGCAAATACTATTGCTATAATCTGGTTTATTACGAATATTACAGCCACATTGAATGGGCTATAATAAGAGAAAAACAGATTAAAGGGTACAAAAGGTCGAAAAAGGAAGATTTGATTAGCAAATTCAATCCTCATTGGCGCTTTCTGAATGATCCAGTAGAGATTGAAAAAGGAGATTTGCCTGTATGGATAATAGGAGAAGAACCCTGGGATTTCTAGACCTCAATTGAGATGTTGTCATCCTGAGCGATAGCGAAGGATCTGGTCAAACAGTTGTGAGTACTCGCACTTCGCTCAGGGCGCAGATGCTTCACTCCGTTCAGCATGACAAAATCCACTATATTGTCATCCTGAGCGATAGCGAAGGATCTGGTCAAACAGTTGTGAGTACTCGCACTTCGCTCAGGGCCAGATGCTTCACTCCGTTCAGCATGACAAAATCCACTACA
>JADZBJ010000391.1 GCA_020852155.1 Saprospiraceae bacterium
ACCGATTTCCTGTTCGCGATTGCCATTCCGGTTGCCTTCTGTGGAGCCGGTCATCAGTTGAAGGTAGTCAATGATGATCATCTGAATGTCGTGTTGCTGTTTCAGTCGGCGGCACTTCGCCCGGAGTTCAAAAATGTTGATACCGGGGGTGTCGTCAATAAAAATCGGCACTGAATTCAGTCGCTCAACGGTGCTTTGGAGCTGCTGCCATTCGTAGTCTTCCAGTTTGCCATTGCGCAATTTAGTTGCGGGTATTTCCGATTCCATAGAAATCAGACGCTGCACCAATTGCGTGCTGGCCATCTCGAGCGAAAACAAAGCGACTGGTTTCTGGAAATCGCGGGAAGCATTCAGGGCCGTGGCCAATACCATCGAGGTTTTACCCATACCTGGGCGTGCGGCCAGGATAATCAGGTCAGAAGGTTGCCAGCCGGATGTCAGGCGATCAAGGTCGGTGAAGCCGGAGGGGACGCCCGTCAGACCGTCGGATTTTTTGGACAGTTCTTCAATCTGCTTGAGCACTTTACTGCTCAGACTGCCCATACTTTCGTAGCTCTTGCTCAGGTTGTTCTGAGTAATTGCGAACAGGCCCTTTTCGGCGTCATCCAGCAGGTCAAAAACGTCGGTCGTATCCTCAAATGCCTGCCGGATGGTCTTGGTGCTGACGTTAATCAACTCCCGTTGTATATGCTTCTGTGCAATAATGCGGGCGTGGTATTCAATGTTGGCCGCAGAAGCCACCTTGTTCGTCAGTTCGACTAAATAATAACCGCCGCCAATTTTATCGAGTTCGCCTGCCTTGCGCAGTTCCTCGGTCATGGTCAGCAGGTCAATCGGATGCGACCGTTCGAACAGCCGGATCGCCGCGCGGTAAATCATCTGGTGCGCATCGAGGTAAAAACTTTCGCTACGCAGAATGTCCATGACCAGTGGCAGCGCTTCGCGGTCAAGCATCAAGGCGCCAAGAACGGCTTCTTCCAGTGGCACAGCCTGCGGCTGCACCTTACCGAACAAGAGGTTCGACATGTTGTCGTTAGCCGATTGCGAACGCGTCTTGCGGTTACCGTCAGTCATCGGCGGGCGATTTTGTTTGTCAGGCGAGCGCTCATTCATAGCAAATCATGGAGGGTTCCTGGGCTGTTTAATATTGGGGAAAGGTTTTAAGTGCAAACTTAATTTAATACACACGTTTATTCACTTTATAAACAATCCGTGTAGCCCGATAATGTGGAAAACTCTGTATTGCAATGTGAGTAAGTGGAAAACTTATGTCATTTATCAACATTGTCAGTGTGTTATCCACAGGTTTTGGGTGGTGAAAATAACCCCAGGTCGGGCCGTGTAGAAAAGATTTATCTGTTTGATCACTAAGCATTTAAGCCTTTCGTGTCCGGGTTTAATGGGCGATTTAAAAGTGAACTTTATACCTCGGCAAGGTTATTTGAAAGTTAATTTTCAACAGTGCATAAGTTTTAACGAAGTAAAATTAAGCAATATTTTTAAAATGAATTGTTTTAAATTTTTGTCTAAATTTCTGAAGGGTGTTTTAAATCATTTTTAAACAAAAAAAATAATGCATTTACCGTATTCTGAAATAAAGTGCCGAATACTCAAAAAACATCACACTTGAAGAATAAATGAGCCTTGCCTGGCATCCATTCGGCTACCGCGAATTTTCAGGAAATGATACATATTTACTAGAATTCTCGTCTGTTTTGGGTGTTAATAACCGTCCTTCTGTACCTGCTCGTTGATGTTTCAAGCGCCAACGCAAAATAGACGAAACGAACCGTGCCTGTAAATCCTTGAAAATCAGTAAAATTCCAGAGAACCTTGAGCGGTTGTTTAAATTTCCCTGCTGAATTCAAAAAGATGCCTTTTTGAGCCAGTGAGGGAATTTTAAACAACCTCTCAAATCCGGGTTTACCTTTGCGCCCCTGTGCGGACGAAAACAGGATGAATTTCGTTTTCGTATTTCAACATTCTTTTTCCCATTTCAGTCCATGAATGGCATCAAAATGCCCCTTGTCAGGTATCAACTCGTTTTCCTAATTGCCCTGTGCGTCATTGCGCCAGCGTACAACCTGTTGGCGCAGACACCCGCCGCTAACGGTGCAATTCAACAGGATACGCAAAAACTCAAAATCGAAACAGCCCTGCTGATCGAGAATTTCCGGCGTAATAACCGCGACATGCAAAAACTGAGCGGCAACGTTCGCCTGCGTCAGGAAGACATTCTGGTGTATTGCGATACGGCCACCATGGATCAGGATTTTGCCATCCTGAAAGGCAACGTCGTGCTGGCGCAAGGGGATACGGTGAAGGTTTTCGCCGACTCGTGCCACTACAATGCCGCCACGAAAATCAGCGACCTGTTCAAAAATGTGGTGCTGGTGAACGGTCGCCAACAACTGTTCACCGAAGTGCTGCGCTATGACCTGGGTAATAAAATTGCCACGTACCATCAGGGCGCGACCATGACCAACGGAAAAAGCCAGTTGAAAAGCCGCCACGGTTACTACCACGTCAATCAAAAGGAGGTGTATTTCAAAGGTGATGTGCTGGCCACCGACCCCGACTTCACGATGCGCACCGACACCATGACCTTCAACACGGAGTCGCAGATGGTGCGTTTTGTAGCGCCCACGCTCATTACACAGCGCGACTCCAAGATTTACGCTGAAGGCGGGTTTTATGACATTGAAAATCAATTTGCCGAATTCGATGTCAACCCGCAATATGAAAAGGAAGGACAACGCGGTCGTGCCAAAAAAATGCGCTACGAAGGCGTTTCGCGAACATACACGCTGGAGGGCGACGCGCACATCGAAAACATTGAAAAAGGAGAAGTGGCCGATGCCGATGTGATCCGATACAACGACAACACCGAAAAAACCGTGCTGCGCGGCAATGCGCACTTCCGCGACAGCCTGCGCGACATACGCGGTGAGGAAATTCAGTACGACAGCCGCAACAAAAACTACCAGTTGTCGGGCCGCGGCATCGTACAGGATGGCAGCAACCTGATTGAGGCAGATTCGCTGTTTTTTAATGACGTGCTCGGTGCCGGTCAGGCGCAAGGCAATGTCATCTGGGTGGATACGGCCAGCGACTACACCGTCGAGGCGTTCCGTATGGATTACAACCAAAAAACAGAATATCTCTACGCATACGGCGGACTGGGCACCGGCGCTGGCGGTCGGCCGATGATGAAAAGCCTGATTGACCGCGATACGCTGTACATGAGCGCCGACACGCTCACATCGTTCAAACCGGATTCCCTTTCAGATGTGCGCAAACTGCTGGCCTATCACGATGTGCGCATTTTCAAGCGCGATCTGCAAGGCGTATGTGATTCGTTGGTGTTCAGCAGCGCCGATTCTATTTTTCGTTTTTATAAAATTAAAAGCATGCCGCTGATCTGGTCGGATACCTCACAGTTTTCAGCCGACACGATGTGGATGCTTTTGAGAAACAAAAAAATGGACAGGATATGGCTGCGGCAAAACACGTTCGTCGCCAACTCGGAAGACGGGGTGATGTTTAACCAAATAAAAGGGCGACATAATACGGTGTATTTCCGCGACGACAAGGTGCGCGAAATGAAGGTAGATGGCAACGCCGAAGCTTTGTATTATGCCCTGGATGAAAAGAAAGCCTATATCGGGGTGAACGAAACGACCTGTTCGGAAATGCGCCTGTTTTTCGATAATAATCAGGTGCAAAGCATCAAATTTTATCAGGAACCTGTGGGTAAATTCATCCCAATGAAAAAGGCAGGCACGCAAAACAAGGCGCTTGATGGATTTTTCTGGGAAACAAAACGCCGACCGCGTTCCATTTTGGATTTGCGGTGACGGGTACGCCGTAGCTGCCAGCCTTGCGCTGGCCTATGTAACGACGGGCGCGGCGCAATGAAACAACGGGCGCGACCGCCTTGTAAAACATCATGCCCGTCGTAGCATGGGCCAGCGCAAGGCTGGCAGCTACGATAGTCGTTTTTGAATTTCATCCAGCCCGAACGTGACGAACGTCTTTTTCCCAAACGGACTGGCATATGGCATTTCACAGGCGAACAAACCATCAATCAGGTCTTGCATTTCCGTGATGGACAGCGGTTGCCCGCGCCGAACGGCGGCACTGCGCGCCATAGCCCTGGCCAGGTTTTGCTCTGAATTGAGCGACAAATCCAGCTGGTTTTTGTACTGAAACAACAGTTTTTCCAGCCATTTTTCTTCAGAAATATTGGAAGCGGTCAATTCTGCCGGAATGCCATGCACGACAAAGGCGTTACCGCCAAATTCAGCGATTTCAAAGCCGAGACGATTGACTTCATCCAGAATATCGCGCAACAAAACGGCGTCTGCCGGAGGTAGTTCGAGCGTGCGCGGGAACAACACTTTTTGCGTGGGCATGGGTTGTTTGCCCAGCGCGCCGAGGTAGCGTTCGAATAAAATTCGCTCGCTGGCGGCCTGCTGATCTATCAACAAAAAACCCGACTTGATATGGCTGACGATGTATTGCAGGTGAATCTGGTAAGGCTCCTTCTGCCCTTTTGAAAAACTGGATTCGGCATCGTCCATTTCAATGGTCGTCGCAGCGGTTGAGGAGGGTTGTACAACGGGCGGCGCGACTTCTTCGCGTTCGATGATGAGCGATTGACCTAAAATCTGTTCCAGCGCAGCGACGGTTTCATCCTCGGTTCGCTCAACAGGTTGCGGCGTTGGCGTGGCTGGCGCCAGGTCGAGATTTTCATAAAGCCGCTGCCAGTTGCGCAGGTTGCTGGCATGACGCTGGTCGGGATCAGGCGACGTGTTTTCACGTGATTTCCCGCTGCCACCCAGTTTGTAATCGCCCACGGATGTCGGCGGTGCAGGGTTGGACGACGGCGTACGAACTGGCTGTGCTGAAAAAGCAGGCTCCTGTTCAAAATCCAGCATTGGCGTGACGTTATGGCTGCCCAAAGCATGCCGAACACTGACTTTCAGGTAGTTGTACACCAATTTTTCGTCGTCGAATTTGATTTCCTGCTTGGTCGGGTGCACATTGATGTCAATGCGCGATGGCTCGATTTCCAGAAAAAGCACAAACAACGGATACGTGTCGGCGGGCAATAACTCTTCATAAGCCGACACGACGGCATGTTGCAGGTAGGCGCTTTTGATGAAGCGTTTATTGACAAAGAAAAACTGTTCGCCCCTCGATTTTTTAAAATAATCAGGCTTGCCCACAAAGCCGCTGATGGTGAGGATGTCCGTGTCTTGCTGGACAGGCACTAATTTTTTATTGACGGCATCGCCGAAAATTTTGACAATGCGCTGCCGCAAATTGCCTGCGGGCAGGTGAAAAAGTTCCTGATCGTTGTGGTGAAGGCTAAAAAACAAATCCGGATGCGCCATCGCAATACGCTGAAACTCATCCATGATGTGGCGCATTTCGACAGGGTCGGCTTTCAGGAAATTCCGGCGCGCCGGTACGTTGAAAAACAGGTTTTTTACGGCAATAGACGTGCCCTGCGGTGTCTGGCAAGGTTCCTGAATGCGTACAGCGGAGTCTTCGATCAGGATGCGCGTACCCAGTTCGTCCATCATGCGCCGGGTTTTTAATTCGACCTGCGCGACTGCGGCGATGGAAGCCAGCGCTTCGCCCCTGAAGCCCATTGTTTGCAGGGCGAACAGGTCTTTTGATTCCCGTATTTTGGAGGTAGCGTGTCGTTCGAAACTCATGCGGGCGTCCGTTTCAGACATGCCGCAGCCGTTATCAATGACCTGAATGAGCGTTTTACCCGCGTCGCGCACGATCAGTTGCAGTCGTGTGGCTCCGGCGTCAATGGCGTTTTCCATCAACTCCTTGACCACCGATGCCGGGCGCTGGACCACCTCGCCGGCCGCAATCTGGTTGGCTACGCTTTCGGGCAGTAATTGGATGACATCAATCATATTGGTGCGAAGATACGAACGCGGATCACGCGGATGTACACGGATTTACGCGGATACGCGGATAACGCGGATTTTTTTTGATGTAGCGGAGACGCGGATTTCGCGGATTTTTTTGATCTACGCGGATTTTCTTCGTGTTTCTTAGTGCCTTCGTGGTGAAAACGCGGATAACGCGGATTTTTTTTGATGTACGCAGATTTTCATTCATCATCCTTTGTAGTAAAAATCGAATCAATCGGATTTAATCGAATCAATCGAACCAATTAAATGGTTTTGCCAAAAAGAATATTATCGGAACTTTGCGCGATGGTCGCGGCACTTACCCGACCGCTTGATTTTTCATGAAATTTCCGCAACCCATCCCTGTCCGCGAACTGGCGCGACGTTTTGACGCCCGCATTATCGGCGACGATACCCTTGTTGCCACTGGCATCAATGAAATTCATAAAGTAGAAGCAGGCGATGTGGCCTTTTCGGATGTCAAAAAATATTTTGATAAAACCCTGCAAAGCGCAGCAACGGTCATCTTGTTGAATGAAGAAGCGGAATGCCCGCCGGGCAAGGTGATTTTGCTGGTGAAAAATCCTTTCGAGGTTTACGATGCGCTGGTGGCTGAATATCGCCCCATCACCCCTTTGCGGAATGCCATTCACCACGAAGCGGACATTCATCCGACGGCCATCATTGAGCCGGGTGTGATCATTGCCAACCATGTGCGCATTGGCGCTGGTACGCGCATTGGCGCGAATGCCTTTATCGGCGAATACACCACCGTCGGCGAGGATTGCGTCATTGGCCCCGGAGCGATCATCGGTTCGGATGCTTTTTACTTCAAAAAACAGTCGGGTGGCGCTTTCCAAAAATGGCACAGCGGCGGTGGGGTCATCATCCACGACCGCGTTGATATCGGCGCTGGCTGCACCATCAACAAAGGCGTAAGCGGCGATACGATCATCGGCGAAGGCAGTAAATTAGACTGCCAGATACATATCGGACACGGAGCAGTAATTGGCAAAAACTGCCTGTTTGCTGCACAAGTGGGCATCGGTGGCAAAACAATCGTCGAAGACAATGTCGTGCTGTATGGTCAGGTGGGTATTGCTCAGGCACTGCACATCGGACAAGGCGCTGTGGTGCTGGCCAAAAGCGGCGTATCAAAATCGCTGCCGGGCGGCAAAACTTATTTCGGTATTCCGGCAGAAGAAGTTCGCGAAAAATACCGCGAACTGGCAGCCCTGCGGCAACTGCCCGGCTTGCTGGCTTCGCTGGCGAAAGGTAAAGTTTGATGTTTAAAATTAACCGCCAAAGACGCTAAAAGCGCTAAGTCTTGCAAATCAAAACTTAGCGCTTTTAGCGTCTTTGGCGGTTAATCTAACATGCCGTATTTTTCTTTTTACAGTTCCAGTACAAGCGCCTCGTAAGGGCGAAGCGTAACAGTGGCCGAAGGATCGGTATAGTTGCCCAACAGCACTTTGGCTTTGGTCAAGTCCAGGTCAGTACGGACGGTGGACTGTTTTGCTTTAAAATTCAGGAAAACGGCCACTTTTTTGCCGTCCAGTGTGCGCAAATACGCAAACACATCCGGGTTTTCCGCGTCAATTAATTCCCAGTCGCCGTGGATCAGCGCCGGTGTATTTTTCCGCAACTGGATCATTTTACGGAAATAATTCAGGTTGGAAGCAGGGTCATTTTGCTGCGCCGCCACATTGACCGTGGTGTAGTTCGGGTTGACTTTCAGCCAGGGTGCTCCGGTTGAGAAACCCGAATTGAGCGTGTTATCCCATTGCATGGGTGTGCGGCCATTGTCGCGGGAGGAGATTTTCATACCTTCCAGAAAACGTTTCAAGTCGCCGCCTTTGGCTTTAACCTGAGCGTAATTGGTCAGCAATTCGATGTCGTTATACTCCTCTACTTTGTCAAATTTGATGTTGTTCATGCCAATTTCATCGCCATAATAATAGTAGGGCGTACCGCGCATGCTCAACACGAAAGTGGTCAGCATTTTGGAGGAAACATCACGAAATTCCGGGCTGTCGTTACCCCAGCGGGTCAGCATTCGGGGCTGGTCGTGGTTGGCGAGGTACATCGTGCCCCAACCTTTTGTTTCGAAGGCATTTGTCCATTTTTCATAGATTTTTTTCCAGGCCACGAGGTCGTAACCTTTAGGGTCGGGCATTTTGTACTCCTTGGGCAGATAACCGAAGTCAATGGCCTCGAAAGAGTAAGCCATGTTCAGTTCCTTGCGTTCAGGGTCAACGAATTTCATGACGCCTTCTACATCACCCAGGGCTTCGGCTACGGTGGCGATGTTGTATTTTGAGAAAACTTCGCGGTTCATTTCCTGCATGTATTCGTGCAGGTGCGGGCCGTTGGCGTAGTACATGCCCCAGTTGCCTTTGTATTGCTCCGGCAGCGGTGGCCAGTTGGTATCTTTTGAGCAAAAGGCGATGGCATCCAGGCGGAAACCGTCAATGCCTTTATCCAGCCAGAAACGCATCATTTTGTAGATTTCCTCGCGCAGTTTGGGGTTTTCCCAATTCAAGTCAGGCTGGTAATCGGAGAAATAATGCAGGTAGTAAGAATTGGTCGCCTTGTTGTATTCCCAGGCGTCGCCTTTTTCATCGAAAATACTCCAGCGATAGGGCGGTTTGCCGTTTTCAGCGGGCCACCAGTGAAAGTAATTGTAATAAGGGCTTTCGCGTGAGGCGCTGGCCGACTTGAACCATTCATGTTCATTGCTGCAGTGATTGACCACCAAATCCATGAAGACTTTGATCTTGCGCTCATGGAAACCATTCAGGAGGCGGTCGAAATCTTCCATTGTCCCGAATTCTTTCATGATGTTCTGGTAATCGCTGATGTCGTAGCCGTTGTCTTTGTTCGGCGACGCATATACCGGATTCAGCCAGACCATGTCAACGCCCAGGTTTTTCACATAATCCAGCCTGGAAATACTGCCTTTAAAATCACCGAGGCCGTCGCCGTCCGAGTCCTGAAAACTGCGGGGATAAATCTGATATACCACAGCCTCTTTCCACCAGTCGGATTTGGCTGTTGTTGGCGTATTGTTTTGTGCTGTTTTGTTGTCTGATTTTGGGCCATTGGGCTGGCAGGAAAAAAGTGTGAGGGCCAGCAGTGCCAGCGTCAGACTGAAGGAGGTTGTTCTATGAAAAGACATTTGAAAAAGATGTTTTTGTATATCACGAGGCACAGCCTAGCGCAATGTCACGAGGCGCAGCCTCGCGCGATCAATAATCAATGCTGTGTTTCAAACCGTTTGGTCAGTTGCTTATGCTTGTTGTCCAGGTTGATTTCGCGGCCCTGGATAAAGGCGGCGTTTACTTTGCTGGTCCGCATATCGAGTACATCGCCTTCGCTGATAAAGAGCGTCGCGTCTTTGCCTTCTTCCAGCGAGCCACAGGTTTTGTCAATGCCGAGAATAGTTGCGGCATCCAAAGTCAGGGCTGAAACTGCCGCCTCTCGGTCGAGGCCAAACCCTGCCGCTTGTCCGGCCATAAACGGCAGGTTGCGCTGACGCCAGCTGCCGATGCTGCTGAAGCAGAATCGAACGCCTTTTTGATGTAGCATGGCGGCGGATTTATAGGGTTGATCAACGGCATCATCGTCGCGGGAGGGCAGTTTTTGGGTTGGCGCAAGAATGACTGCTACTTTTTGATCCCTCAGAAAATCAGCCACCATCCAGGCGTCGTCGCCACCCACAATGACGGGTTGAACGCCTTGTTTTTTAGCAAAAAGTACCGATTCTTCGATGGTTTTTGCCATGTCAACACGGATGTACAATTTCTGAGCGCCATTAAACAGGCCGCGCATGGCTTCGAAGCGCGGGTTTCGTGGCTCCTGCACGGGCAGTTGAGCGTAGGCGCGGGCTTCTTCAAAATACCGGGTGAGTTGCTGCACGTCCTTATCGTAGCGATCATTTTTTTTCATTTCCGGCGCGCCGGATTCCCAGCCGCCCCAGCTGCGCGTAGAAGGCCAGTTGAGCCAGATACCATCGTCGGTGCGGTAGGCTGCATCCTCCCAGTTCCAGGCATCGAGCTGTACGATGGAAGACGAGCCGCTCACCAGACCGCCTTCGGGGACGACCTGCGTCATGAGGATGCCGTTGGAGCGTATAGTGGGCAAGAGTTCGGAATCGGTATTATAAGCGATGATGCTGCGCGCATTCGGGTTGATGCTACCGGTTTCAGCCACGTCGTTTGTCGGGCGTGCGGCATCAATTTCAACCAGACCGATTCTGGTAGCCGGAGCGATCAGGCCCGGGTAAACGTGCTTGCCCGTAGCGTCGAATATTTTAGCGAATTTGGTACGGTCAATCCGTATCGTCGTAGCGTCGGCGACCATCGTGATCTTTCCGGCATCGAAAGCGATGGCGCTGTTCGGGATGACCTGTCCGGTGCCCAGGTGTGCCGTTGCATTCAGGATGAGCATCGGACTTTTTTGCGGCGGCGCCGGTACCGGATTTTGTGCTGAAATTGTTGTCAAACAATTCACTGTCAACAGGGAAAACAAGAGGGCAATACGCATAAACCAATTCGATAAATTCAGGCTGACCTGCCCGAAACGAATCGCTAAGGTATATCAGGATTCAAGAGATTAGCTATTGATTTTCGGGATTTTCAAACCAGACATTTTCAAATGCCCGTGAAAAACATACGTTTGTGCAAAATTCAATATTCATGCGTTTGTACGGACTGATCGGGTTTCCGCTCGGGCATTCATTTTCAAAAAAGTATTTCACGGAAAAATTTGAACGGGAAGGCATTGCCGACGCACGTTATGAATTATTCCCGATAGAAAGCCTCGGCGAATTACCCGCCTTGTTGGCCCGGCATCCGGACCTCTGCGGATTGAATGTGACCATTCCGTATAAAGTTCAGGTAATCGAACATCTGGACGCATTGCATTCCAGCGCTGTGAATGCGGGGGCTGTTAATTGTATTGATACCCGAAACGGCCGACTGACGGGCTACAACACCGACGTCGAAGGGTTCAGGCAATCACTGGAAAAAACGCTTGATTTATTCCATTTAAAGCCCGAACAGGCCTTAATCCTCGGCTCGGGCGGCGCAGCCAAAGCGGTGGCATCGGTCTTGCGCGAACGGAATTTGCCTTATTATTTTGTATCGCGAAATGCGCAAAACACACTCTCCAAAACCTACGAACAAGCCAATCAATGGCTGGCTGAAACGACCGAAAAATCCAGGCTTTTCATCAATGCTACACCAACAGGCACCTGGCCCGACATGGAAATTTGTCCGCCTGTCAGCACTGAATATTTTACCTCGGATGATTTGGTGTTTGATTTGATTTACAATCCTGCCGAAACGCTACTTTTGCGCAAGTCCCGGCAACAAGGTGCAAATACCCAAAACGGACTGGATATGTTATACCTTCAGGCGGAAGCAGCCTGGGAAATATGGAACACCACATCGCAGGCTGAATGATTCAATTCGGCAGCCTTGAAACAATACAAATATGACCGT
>JADZBJ010000392.1 GCA_020852155.1 Saprospiraceae bacterium
CATGGAAATCTTTAAATTCATTTAAATCAGGGTATATCTTCGGCCTGAATTTTTTACCACCATTCATCATAACCTTAAACTGTTATGCGCGCAGAAATGGCCACCTACGGCCTCATCTTAATGTATGTGATTCCGGTCTTTTTCATCCTGGTGATCGGCGAGAAACTCTACGGCTGGTACTGGAAAAAAGAACCGTTTAAAATGATGGACATGATATCCAGCCTGAGTTCCGGCTTTTCGAATGCCGTAAAGGATTCGCTGGGCTTGGTGGTGGTCATCCTGAGCTATGGTTATATGGTAGATCACTGGGCAATAATGCGCCTCGAATCTTCCTTAGCCATGTACATCGTGGCGTTTATCGTGATCGATTTTTATGGTTACTGGACGCACCGGATTGCGCATACCCTGAATATTTTCTGGAACAAACACGCTATTCACCACAGCAGTGAGGAATTTAACCTGGCTTGCGCATTACGCCAGTCTATATCGGTTTTCGTCAATTTATTTACCTTTTTGTTGTTGCCTGCTGCGTTATTTGGCGTGCCGGCCAAGGTTGTGGCCATTGTAGCGCCCATTCAACTTTTCATGCAGTTTTGGTACCACACCACCTACATTGGCAAGATGGGTTTTCTGGAAAAAATCCTGGTGACGCCGTCGCACCATCGCGTGCATCATGCCATTAATCCGGTGTACTTAGACAAAAACCACAGTCAGATTTTCATCATCTGGGATAAACTGTTTGGTACTTTTCAGGAAGAACTGCCCGATGTGCCGCCAGTGTACGGCATCACCCGCCCCGTAAAAACCTGGAATCCGATCAAAATCAACTTTCTGCACCTGTGGTTGCTCATCAAGGATGCCTGGCGTGCTGAAAACTGGATGGACAAACTGACCATCTGGTTCAAACCTCTGGGCTGGCGCCCAGCCGATGTGGCGGCCAAATATCCCGTAGAGAAAATCGAGGATCCTTACCATTTTCAGAAATACGAAACGCCGGCGTCGAATACATTCATCACCTGGATTTGCGTGCAGGGACTAGTAACGCTGGCCATGATGTATCATTTATTTGCCAACCTGGCGACCATCCCGGCGCCCTGGGTTTTCATCTACGGCGGCTACATCATGCTCTCCATTTACGCCTACACGGAACTCATGGACAGAAACCCAAATGCCGTTTGGTGGGATGCGCTCAAGGCTGTCGTGGCAGTCGGGTTGATGTACGTGAGTGGCAGTTGGTTTGGCGCTGGTCAGTCGGTGTCAATCATCATGGCTGTTTACCTGCTGATTTCGATGGCGGTCACTTATTATTTCTCGCACTATGATAAAGGCGATGTTTTCGAAACTTTGAAAATTTCGTAACCGTGCGTGAAGTCGTTTAGTGGTTGTTTCAATTTCTTAATCGGACAATTCCATATGCGTATGAAATTTTACCTACTGCTTTTACCCTTGCTGTTTTTGCGCTGTGGCGATGCAAAGCAGCACACACCTGAACCTGCATCAACGCCGTCCGCTCCCAAGGAAATCGCCTTTGAACCGTTAATAGACAAATACCAGCCATTCCAGCAGGCTTTAAACGGCCCTGCCGACGGTTTTGCAACGGTGGAAAACAACAAGATAACGATGACCGCCGGGAAGCAAACCGACTTTTTCATCGAACCCGGTACGCCTCCCTATGAATTTGCCAATGCTCCGTTGCTGCTAAAGACTGTTGACAACACCAGGCCATTTACATTTTCCTGCAAAACAACACCCGTACATCAAGTCAAGTACGATGCAGGTATGGCATTCATTTTTGTGGATGAAAAACGCTGGCTCAAGTTTGCCTTTGAGGCCGATGAGCGCATGAAAAAACGGCTGGTAACAGTAAAAACGGCTGATTTTTCCGACGACAATAACCACGATGCGGTTAATAGCGACTTCGTTTATTTGAAAATCTCCTCCGACACCAAGGTGGTTGGATTCTATTACTCGCTGGATAATCAGAACTGGCAGTTGGTGCGGGTATTTAAAAACGATTATCCGCCGATGATTCGAGTCGGTATCGGTACGCAATCGCCTGCCGGTGAAGGAAATTCGTCTGTATTCGAGGCAATCCAGTTTACAGATCAGGCCGTCAAGGATTTCAGAATGGGCATTTGATCATTGAGGTAGAGCCTGCCCGAACAGACGAGTTTACAAACAAGCGTTTTACATTTATCGCCGATCCGGATGGATTGCCCGTTGAGTTTTATGAGGAGGGCGTTACGTTTACGAAAACTTTCAAAGTTTCGTAAACGTGAATTAACCGCTAAAGACGCCAAATACGCTAAGTTTTTGATTTTCAGAATTTTGCGATTTTAGCGTCATTAGCGGTTATTCATAAAAAGCGCAGCATTGCTACCTGTGAGACGGCCTCGTGATATAATACGCGACCCAGGTCAACAAGGCTTAATTCAGCGTTGCACTAAGGCTGATTTGCGCATTCAATAGTTTGGAAATCGGGCAATTGGCCTTGGCATCAGCCACCAACTCGTCGAATTTTTCCTGTTCGATACCGGGCACTTTGGCTGAAAGGGTCAGGTTGGATTCCGTAACGCTGCCGTTTTCCAGGACAATAACACATTCGGTTTTCAATTCATCGGCGACAAAACCTGCAGCCTGTAAATTGAATGCCAGTTTCATGCTGAAACAGCCTGCATGCGCCGCAGCGATGAGTTCTTCTGGGTTGGTACCAATACCGTCTTCAAAGCGCGAACTGAAACCATATTGAGTTTCGTTCAATACTGTACTTTGAGAGGTCAGTGAACCTTTGCCTTCTTTACCGCTGCCATTCCAAATAGCGATAGACTTCCTTTTAATTTGCATAGTTAAACTGTTTAAGAGTGTGTAGAGGCACGTCGATGTCCTGGTTGTAATCAGCCAAGAACCCTGCGGTGTTTCGCGCCTGCCATACATGCCAAACAGGACAAAGTTGCCTTTGGTTTTCAAATCAATCCTGAAAATCTTCGAAATTGCATAGAGCGTGTTCGGGAATTGGACTTGTGCCGAACGAAATAAATTTGATTTTGATCAAGGCAAAAAAGTTTTGAGAGCAGGGATGACTACCTTTTTCCGTATGAATACTCCGTTATTTTTGCATGATCTAGTATTTTTTGAATGCTGGTGTAAAATAGCGAATCGTTAAATGAAGTTCGAGTCCACTTGCTTGTTTTCCCATTTTTCCTGCCAATGACGACCCAGGTTTCAGCGTCAAAATCTACTTTGTCAAGCGTGTCAATTGATGGCATTTCCCAGATGGTTTTATGTAAAAACTCAAAAGTTTTCAAATGGTCTTTGCCCATGTTAACTTTCTTAAAGTCTGTATATTTAAAATAATATTTGTTGTCGCTTTGAGGCGGAAAAACCGTTTGAAGGATATTCTTTTTTGGTGAAAATTTTGCATCTGAATCACTATATTTAATTTGAGTGTATTTGATATCAAAATCTTCTTTTTTAATACCTATTAAAAGAACTACATAATCCTTGAATGGCATTTGCGACAACTCAATAATATACCGCTCTGTTGTATCAGCAGTATTACAGTAAATGGCATCCTGAAAGTCTGAACAAGTACAATAACATTCTTTCCATAGATAAGGTACTATTGCAGGGGCA
>JADZBJ010000393.1 GCA_020852155.1 Saprospiraceae bacterium
CGCGCGCACTGTTGCTAGCCGAACGATTAGTGCTGAACACCATGCAGCGCATGAGCGGTATTGCAACCATCGCCAGCCGTTTTGCCTTCGAAGTGGGCGACCTGAAAACCAAAGTGCTGGACACCCGCAAGACAACGCCACTGATTCGTTTTCTGGAAAAATGGGCGGTCAAAATCGGCGGCTGCGAAAATTACCGCTGGGGCCTGTATGACTGGATGATGATTAAAGATAATCACGTGGACGCAGCAGGCGGCATCCGTCAGGCCATTGAAAGGGCAATGGCTTATCAGGCTGAAAAAAACCTGAACCTCGGCATAACCCTCGAAGTGCGCAACCTCGTAGAAGTGGAAGAAGCCATGAACGCCGGCGGCATCACGCGCATCATGTTTGATAATTTTGAAATTCCGATTCTGGCCGAAGCCGTTCAGATAGTCGGCAATCGTTTTGAAACTGAAGCCAGCGGCGGTATCACACTCCATAATGTTCGGAAATATGCCCAAACCGGCGTGGATTTCGTTTCTGCCGGAGCGATTACTCACTCTGCACAACCGCTTGATTTAAGCCTGAAAATTCAGAAGTAATTCCCGACATGCCGTTTCTTAAAACCCACATCCCCGACCTGCTCATTTTCGAACCCCGAATCTGGCCGGACGACCGCGGTTATTTTTACGAAAGTTACAACCAGCGCACCTGGGAAGCCGAAGGCCTGAATGTGCAGTTTGTACAGGATAATCAGGCGCGCTCCACCCGCGGGGTGTTGCGGGGTTTGCATTACCAAACCGGAGAAATGGCGCAAGCCAAACTGGTACGGGTCGTATTCGGCGAGGTGCTGGATGTGGCCGTTGACCTGCGGCCTGACTCACCGACGTACGGCCAATCATTTACCATACGATTGAGCGCTGAAAATCACCGCCAACTCTTTGTGCCGCGCGGCTTTGCACATGGCTATCTGGTGCTGAGCGACGAAGCGGAATTCGTCTATAAATGCGATAATTTTTACTCAAAAGCGCATGAAGGCGGCGTTCGCTACGACGACCCGACCCTGGCCATTGACTGGGGCTTTGACTTGTCACAAGTGCTCGTATCTGAAAAAGACCTGATTTTACCAGCCTTTGGCGAGCATTTGCGGGCTGTTTAGAGGGTGCCAGGGATTCACCTGTCACATTTATCAATTATTTCCTGAACCAGTCGTATTACCAGTTTTATAGCCGTATCATAATCAGGTGGCTGGCTGGTTTGATGATAACTGACGTTTTTCACAAACCTGTCATACTCGCCTCGATATTCTACATCTTCGTGAAGAATTGAGAGCAATTGTTTACACTTATCGGTGGTTGACATTGCAGCAAATTCGTGCCGTTTTTTACCGATAAAATCATTGTCCGTTTGTATCGTTGAAATCACCATTTCTGAAAATAATGGCGACTGTTGAATTAATGTGTCCAGTGCTGCCAAATCATGAATATGACGAACGAGCATCATATCATCAAGTTCTCCGCCACGAATTCTATTAGGGATGCGCCAAACCAGTGCGCTTAACTTGTCAACGGCTGTTTCTACAGGATTAATGCAAGCAATTCGGCTGACTTCTGGTTCATTGTTTGCCAGGATTGAATAAAAAGAGCTTACTGACTTGTATTCTGGCGAAAGCCTGGTACTTCCAACTTTGAACTCTAATTGAATGTGAGAACGCAAGGAGATATTTGATGGATAATGAGATGTGTATTCAATGTCAAATTTAATGTACCTGTTTGCATTCTTGGCCAAAGTATCACAAACCTTATAGCCTGCCTCGGTGACCGTTGATTCGACTAATTTTTTAAATCTCGATAGTTCCCTCCGCTGTTCACTTAGAGTGTGTTCGGGAATTGGGTTTGTGCCGAACGAGGGAAAATTTGATTTTGATCAAGGCAAAATTTGCAGTCTTAGCCGGGCTCTAAGGCGAAAATTTTAACGCCGAGCAGAATTAAATTTTTCGAGAGCAGGCCAAAATCCAATTCCCGAACACACTCTTAATGTAATATTTTCCAAAAAATCAACCCTAAAATCCACGTCTTCTGAAAAACGGTTGATAAGTTTGTATGCTTTTGAAAGGGCCGTCCCACCTGAAAATATTATTTGAAATGTCGGGAAATATAACTGCGTCATTACAGATAAAACTTGCAGAATATGCCAATCTTTTTCAACGAATGCAGGATCTACAGATAATTCGATAGCAACCTGATCAAAAACTTCTTTGCTTGGTATTTTTTTCATACTCAATATATATGCCTTTATAACCTATCTTTCTTACAATTCTGGAATCTACAGCAATGACACGACCAGAAGGGACTTGTGTTGTTTTACCTGTTTGATAAGCCACTTCCATAACTGTTAGTTCTGGTTCTACGCCAAGCCGTCTCAGTGCTTCTTTCGCAAGAATGTTCAGCGGCTCTATCGGGATTTTATTCCCGCTTATCTTCGACAGCGTCGCCTTGGCATAAAGCCCATACCCAATCTTTATGATATTTCCTTTTTGACACAAATTACGCAGCGCACGGCCAATCTGGTCATAGCCGCCCATATCTTCAAAATCCGATCGAAGCACAATCGAAGATTTGCTACGCGAAATTCGATAAGCAATTTTGCTCTCCAATGTCCTCTTTTTCAACATTTTACAGATAAACTAACAATACAAAAATACGACATTTTTATACTGCAAAAATACGACATTTTTCTTAAATATCATAAACTCCCGAACACACGCTTATTTTATTCCAAGCCGTTATAATTAGACCGATTGTCCATCATTCAAATCCCGCCCAAACAAACGTATTTAACTTCCAGAAACTCATCCAGGCCGTAGTGTGAACCCTCACGGCCAATACCGCTTTCTTTCATGCCGCCGAATGGCGCTACGGTCGTACCCAACACGCCGACATTTACCCCCACCATACCATAATCAAGCCCCTCTGCCACCCTGAATACACGACCTATGTCTCGACCATAGAAGTATGCCGCCAGTCCGTAGGGCGTATCGTTGGCCATATCAATGACTTCCTGGTCAGTTTTGAAGCGAATGATCGTCGCCACCGGACCAAAAATTTCCTCATTCAGAATATCCATACCCGGCTTGATGTCGGCCAGTACAGTCGGCTCAAAAAACAACCCGTCCATAGCCTGACCTCCGGTGACTAAACGCGCACCTTTCTGGCGGGCGTCGCTGACTAATCGCACGACTTTTTCCGTCGCTTTTTTATTGATTAACGGGCCAATTGTCACGCCGTCTTCCGTGCCTGGGCCGACTTTTTGCTGTTGAACCGCTGCGCTGAATTTTTCCAGAAATGCCTCGTAAATACCATCCTGAACAAATATCCTGTTGGCGCAAACGCAAGTTTGTCCGGCATTGCGGTATTTGGAAATGATCGCACCGGAAACGGCGGCATCCAGGTCAGCATCATCAAACACGATAAAAGGCGCATTGCCACCCAACTCCAGTGAAATGCGTTTGACCGTATTAGCGCTTTGGCTCATGAGTTTTTTACCCACGGCCGTACTGCCTGTAAAGGAAATTTTACGAACAACAGGGCTGTCTGTCATGACCTGGCCAATTGCCGGTGCGTTGACGCCCGTTACGACGTTGATAACACCCGCCGGAATGCCCGCCCGTTCGGCCAGTTCAGCCAGGGCCAGGGCGCAAAGCGGTGTTTCTTCAGAAGGCTTGGCGACGACCGTACAACCAGCCGCCAGCGCAGGCGCAACCTTGCGCGTAATCATGGCAATCGGAAAATTCCAGGGTGTTATTGCGCCAACTACGCCTACGGGCTGCTTGACCACCATCACCCGAACGCCCGGCATGTGCGCCGGAATCATGTCGCCATAGGCGCGTTTGCCCTCTTCGGCAAACCACTCCACAAACGAAGCGCCATAAGCCACCTCGCCGCGCGATTCTGCCAGGGGTTTCCCCTGTTCAAGGGTCATCAACAAGGCCAGATCGTCTGTATTGGCCAGGATCAGATCATGCCATTTACGCAGCAAAATAGCGCGTTGCGTAGCCGTCAATGCGCGCCACGCAGGCAGTGCAGCGTTGGCCGATTCAATGGCGCGACTGGTTTCGCCCTCGCCACAATCGGCTACCCTGGCCAATTCGCTACCGTCGGCCGGATTGGTCACCACAAAAGTCTGACCACCGTCAGCGGCCGTCCATTGTCCGTTGATATATGCCTTCTGGCGCAGCAAATTGGTATCTTTTAGCATGAAATGTTGTAATGTTGAAGGTTGAAGGGGTTGAAAAGTTGAAGGTTGTGGAAATGGTGTACTCTGTGGTCTCTGTGAAATACTCAGTGCCCTCTGTGTTTTTTTATTTAACACAGAGGACGCAGAGTGCAAACACAGAGAACACAGAGTACACCATTTCAACCTTAAATGCTTACTGATAGCTAACCGTCACTTTGCGCATCACGTCGCCGGGCTGGATTTGATTGACGACATCCATACCGGATTTAACGCGACCAAAAATGGTATAATTACCGCTCAGGTGCGGCGTGGGCGAATGCGTTATGAAGAACTGCGTGCCTTCCGTATCCGGCCCGGCAGAGGCCATGCCCAGGTAGCCTTCAGATTCATACCAGGCTAATCCTATTTCAGAGCGAATAGTGTAATCCAGCGCTCCGGCGCCGTCGCCACGCGGGCAGCCGCCCTGAATGACGAAGTTAGGCACAATCCGGTGGAAGTTTTTACCATCATAGAAGCCGGTTCCGGCCAAATCCAGGAAATTCACCACCGAGCCGGGCGCCCATTGGGTGAAAAATTCCAGAACAATTTTGCCCTTGTCTGTTTCGATGGTAGCGGTTGTCGCATCCGACACCAATTTCAGGCGATTCCAGTCAATTGGATGGTTCCACTTGGGCTGATACGGCGGCGGCGCGGGCAATCCGTCGAGGTAGGCAGCGGCTTTTTCAAGGGCCATATACGCTTCTACATCGCGCGGCATTTTGAGTTTTTGCAGTGCTGCCTGAAAATCCGCGCTGCGCGTTGTATCGCGCATGGAGCGGAAATTAAGCGCTTCGGTTTCAAAACCAGCCACACCTGAAGCAATCATACCTGGGTCGCCAGACGCGACAATTTCACGAAGATAATAGTACAATTCACGCCGGACGCCCTTCGAACCGTCGCCAAATGCCGCATAGAAATTAGGCTTTTGCACGATATTGAGCAAGGCTTCCGCAGCGGCAGACTTCACCGCCGGATGCGGGTCATTGAAGCCCCGATCATGAATATAGCGATAGTTCCAGCCGAATTCAGACAGGCCCATGAGGCAGGCTGCGCGGTCGTACGGGTTTTTGCTCTGCTGAAAAATTTCTTTCAAACGGTAGTTCACAAAATCCTTGGATTCCGGTTCTGTTTTACCGGAAAGCCACTTATTCGACGCCCTGAAAAGGCTGATCTGTGCAGCTGGCAGCATGGCCGGGTTGTTCTGCGCCAGACGCCAGTAATAATCGGCATCCTTGATTTGTCCATTTGCCAAAAAGAAATCGGCGGCGGTACGGCTGATATGCGGATTCGGGTCGCTCAAAAACGGCGCCACCAGCGAACGGACCGTATCGTATTCAAATTTGGCCAACGCATTGATAATGTTGCATTTAACACGCCAATCCTGATCATTTTTAATGACTTTTGACAAAAATCCGAATGCCACCGGCGAGGTAGCTTTTCCGAGCGCTTTGGCCAGCGCCATCTGAATTTCCGGATTGGAACTGGCCCTGACGAAGCCCGCAGAAACCCGTACAGCCTGAGCGCTATCCAAGGTTAAATCCTTTGTTCTGGCCAGGTAATGTGCAGCCATCAAACGCGCTTGAGCGGCCATACGTTCATTGGCCACATAATCCACCATGCGTTCGGTTGCGGCAGGATCTGTGATATTGCGCAAACCAAAACGATAAATGGCCCGGCATTGTCCGACCAGCAACATGGTGTCGGTGGGTTGATAGGTCGTGACGGTGGCGATATTTTTCAAGGTCGCCGCCGAACCGCATTTACCGATGGCTTCCAGCACAATTGCGTTGAGTTGCTGGTGCCTGGAAAGTGAATCATCGGCTGCAAAAGCGCCGATCAGCCATTTTTCGCAGGAAGGCTTTCCAATTTGCCCCAGTGAAAACGCGGCTGCAATGCGCACCTCTTCTACGCCATCATTGAGCAATGACGCCAGGGTTTCGATGTGGTTCGTATCGCGCACAGAAGCGAAGGACAATGCCGCCAGGTAGCGCAGTGTCGGGTCGCTGTGTTTCAGGTAGCGCACCAGGCTGTCCACCTGATGCCGGTCGCGGAATTCATACAATTGCTGTACGGTCTTGTTCCGCAAGTCGAGGTTTACCTTTCCGGCAGGTTTGGATTTGTCGGCCATTTCAGGAGGCGTACAACTCCACAATACGAAGAAAATGGCAAGGAAGCCAAGTAATTTATGCATGGATCAGGATATCACTTTGATACTTAGTTTGTAACTGTTTAGGTCGCTCCCATTTTGGTCAAAAAAGGTCTATTTTGATCCAAAACCGCTGACCCAAACAGTTACCTTAGTTTTTCTGAGCACGGGCCACTCTGGCGCCGATCACTTCTAGCATTTTGTCGTACTCGGCAGGCAGGCCCTGGACATAAGTGGCCATGCTGTTCAATACCTCCGTATTACCTTTCAGGGCCAGCGTGATGGCTTCAAACTGCGCAAATGCTTCCGCAGTTTTGATCTTTCCATCTTCATATTCTGCTTTCAGGTTGCGCAGTTTGATCATGTTTTCCTCGTATTCGCTACGGGTTCCCAGCGTTTTGGGCGTCAAACTGTTCAGTACAGCCGAAAATTGTGCGTATGCCGGGTGGGCTTGAACTTCGGCAGGACTTTCCTTGATTTTTTCAAGCATCGCCGAAATGCCGTTGATGGTTTCTGTGACAGACGGGGCTGGAGTTTCAGCCGCAGCATTCATTTTTCCGAGTAATTCTTTATCAACCTGTTTGCAGCTGTTCAGCAACATAAGCGACACAAAAGGAAGAAGCAGGTAGAAAATATTTTTCATTGTCATGAAAATCAATGAGTTAAAAATAAAACGCAGACAGTATGTCCTGAATTCAGGCACAAAAGTAGTCAGCCTCGGCCTTGATTTTTATTTTTCC
>JADZBJ010000394.1 GCA_020852155.1 Saprospiraceae bacterium
GACAACAACAGCTGTATTTGTAGGGATAAGTACCGCCATAAAAAGGGCGAATTGGTACTCCCCTGATTAAGGGAATTAGTAAAATTTCTTTTCATGAAAAAAAGTGATTAGACCAAATGTGAGAAAATTTGAATTAGACCCGGGTTTAAGTGATTTTGAAGGTTGCCTGGATTAATTTCCCTGATTTTCAAGGATTTACAGACGCGAATTATTCAAAAACACTATGGACTATTAACCCGGGATTTATATCGTATCATGCCTCTGCCAGCAGCGGCAGAAAACAGTATGAGCATATCGTCAATGTAAAAAGGAGAGGCGCCGAATTGCTCGAACGAGCAACTTTGAATATACAGAGGCAGCAAGTACAAGTTTGTCCTTGCGCGGCAGCACGTTTGAAGGCAGGAAGACTTTTCACGAAGATTATTTTTAAAACCTGTTTACACAATCAGGCATGACAAACCTATTACAGCACACTTGAAAACATTCTAAAATATAACCACCCTACAGAAAATCCCGATCATCCCTCAGAATTCAGCACCGAACGATATTGTCTTTGGGCTGGTCGTGTCGGTTACATCCGTTTTGCCAGCCTCCCAACGCTGACACATTTTTTTAAAAATTTCCGATACCATTTCCTTCTTCGAGTTGGCCACCACGACATCAGCCCCACTGGTCAATTGCAGGGTGCGCTCCTTCATTCTATACCGGACAACATGCGTCGTATTGACCAGTACAGACTTGGAAGCCTCCAAAAATCCGAACCGGGAAAGCAACACAAACTTGTAATATCCCAGGTGGTGGGCTGTGGCGATTCGATCGCCATTGACCAGGTTGAGGTAACTTATCTCGCGATCTGCTTCGATGTACAGGAGGTCTTGTACTTCCAGTAGCAAGTACTGACCTCCTGTTAGTTTGAAGCACAGTGTGTCGTCGAATAAGTGTTTGTTTTTTGTCCGCGTCATTGCTTCAGAAAAGAATGGGCCATATTCAAGTGGTTGATGCAATGCATCGATTTGACCGGATTGACACGAATTTTCCTGTTTCATCATCTTCCCTAAGGTTAAACGCTTTCGATCTGAAAAAGCACCACAGGCAGCCTTGAACAGCAAGCGGAGCTTGCTCAGGCCAGAAAAGTCTTGAGGGTGCCTCATAAGTCCTATGATACACCCTCAACTTTTGCAGGTCGAAAGTTTTCATTGAAAATGGCAAGTGGTCAGGTCCCTTGCTTTGGCTTTAGCGCGTGTTCGCGAATTGATTTTTTGCCGAATACGCGCTGAAACAGTTGACCTGATCACCCTGCGAAAAACTTCACAAAGGTTGGGCGATCTAAAAACCTGTGAAATAGTTATTTATAACCATGCGGTCATACCGCATTTTATTCTTTTACAACTTTTCTGATGACCCTTTCCGTTCCTTGTTGAAGTTCCAAAAAGTATATGCCTTGGGGCAAGTCTTGCAAGTCAAGCGACTTGTTATTGCTCCCTTTCTGTGTTGTTGTATTTTGTTGCAGGATGGTTTTGCCAAAAGCGTCGAATAGATTTATCGCTAAATCATCTTCATTTTGCGTTTCAAGCACGATGTTCAGCAGGTCATTTGCAGGAATGGGCGAAATGCTGACGGCGTTGAGGTTGTCGCCTTTTCTCAGCACGGATATGACTTTGGAGTAGTCAAACCCGTCATCAACATCCAATTGCTTTAACCTGTAATAAGTCAAACCTGACGCCGCTCTTTCATCCGTGAAACTATACCTTGTTACTTCGTTTGTGGTACCATGTCCTTTGACGAAGCCGATTTTATTGAAGCGAATGCCATCTTGCGAGGCTTCGATGTCAAAACCTGCGTTGTTGGTTTCGCTGGCGGTTGTCCAGGTCAATAAACTTTTGCCCCCCTGAATAGTTTGAGCATCAAAAGACACAAGTTCAATGGGCAGGGTCGTGGTTGATTGGGTGCCTGTGCCCTCAAAAGTTTGAAAAACGGAAGAAGCCGAACAGTAACCTGCGGGGTCTCTCACCCAACTTCCCAAGGTGAGGTCTGGCGGCTTCGGTATGCTGGCAGTAGTATTGTAAAAAAGAGCCACGTACTCTGTACCATCTGAATACGCTACTTCCCAGCGATTTAAAGCGGTATTAAATGTTACAACTATACCTCCCCCATCAACATACCCATAGCGGAGAGAACTTCCCGAGCCTGTTTCGTAGGCATTATCCCAAACAAGAGTGCCAATACCCGGACATTGATAATAGCAACTAGTATTGGTACATGCCTGAATTGTGGTGCCGGGTTGTGCATGGGCGTAAATTGATAGCCATGCCATAACGGAGAAGAGTAAAAACAGGTTTTTAACCATTTTTTTTCAAATTTATAGTCAGAATTAACCGATTGGGTCGTGTCACATTTTAAGAGATCAAGCGGTGTATCCACTGGCCGACGAAAGGCACGATTGAACCTTCGTGGAATGCAGATGTTACGCTACGACCAAGATGACATATCACACAAAACATGCCCCTGCGAGAAACCTCACAAAGGTTGGGCGACCTGAAAACCTGTGAAATAGTTATTTTTAACTATGCGGTCTTACCTTATTTAGGGTACGTTCAGGAATTGGGCTTGCGCCGAACACACGCTATGTGCCCGACGCCTTTCGCTGAAATAGACTATTTCAAAATTGGATCAAAAAAATACCTTTGCCAACCCTGGAAACAACAGACTTGTCGCGACGGGGGCGTTCGTGCTTGATTTTTACAGCATCACAGGCACAGGTCGTTCAAAACACTTTACCCTTGGGTACTTATTTCATGCAATCTATCCTTCACCCGATCTACAGCATACCTGTAGGCTTTCACTGCTTTAATTGATGAAAATAGCCTTATTCGATGACCATCCGATCATCCTTGAAGCGTTACATCATTTTTTTTCCCGAAAAAAAGCGGTTGAAATAGTCGGTAGCGTCACGCAAAAAAGCGACGTAATTCCCTTATTGGAATCGAAAGCGGTGGACATCCTGATATCAGATGTGCTCACCGACGAGGCTTTGGGACTCGAATTATTCGAGGAGATTCAGGCCAAAAAACTGAACACGAAAGTCATTGTGTACAGCAGTCTGCAGGGTGAGCTGGTGCACCATTTCCTGTACGAATACGGCGTAGTAGCCATTGTCAACAAAGCAAAAGGACTGGACGACCTCTGGCAGGCCGTTGAGGCCGCGTATCAGACGACTGCGCATCAAGAAAAAACCACGGGAGCGCCACCGCCATCACTGACAGCGAAAGAGAAAGAAATCATTCAGTATTTAGCCCGTGGCTTGGCCGCTAAAGAAATTGCGGAACTCACCCAATGTTCAGTCAACACCATCAACAATCAAAAAAGTCATCTCCTGGTCAAGTTTGAATGCGCCAATACAACGGAGCTTGTGTTGCGGCTGACCCAATTGGGTTATATCAATTTGTGAGTTCCAGATTTTCACCATTGCTGATTACAACATATACCATTTAGTTTTCATGAAAAAAACACTGCTCTTAGGATTTTTCTTTGCCTTTGTGATCCAAAACATGGCCTTCTCACAAGGCAAAACAAATGTGGACAGCCTGATTAATGTGGCCGAAAAATATTTGGCAGAGGATACCATACAAATCAAAAGGTGGATCACCATTTCAAAATTACTGTACGCGAGCAATCCTCAAAAGGGCCTTGAGTCCGCTGATAAAGCATTAGTGTTGGCTCAAAAAATAGGCCATGCGGGGTTCACTGCCGACGCTTATCTCCTAAAGGGGGGCAGCAGTGGAGGATTGGGGTTATTCAACAATTCCATAGATCTTTTCAAACAAGCGCTTCCTATTTATGAGTCATTAAATAATCGCCCTCGCATCTGCGATTGCCTGATCGCCCTTGGGGTTTCCTACAGCCGTATGCAGGAGGCGGTACCGGCTATAGCATACTACGAAAAAGCGAAAATTGCCTGTATGAATGCGGGTTTACCGGCCAGGGCGGGCGACTGCCTGAATGGTATTGCATCAGCATACCTGAACAGCGGGCAAGCCGCAAAATCAATTAGTTATCTTGAAGAAGGCTTGAAATTGGCCACAGAGCAAGGCGATAAAATCAGGATGGCCAGGTATTGGGGAAATCTGGGTATGGCCAATATGAATCTGTCAGACTATCCCAAAAGTCTGGATTATTACCACAAAGCCCTGCCTGTGTTTGAGTCCGCCAACGACAGATTGACAATGGCTAATATTTATAACAACATGAGTAAAATCTATCAAAATCTGGAGGATTTCCAGAAATCGTTAGACTATCAGTTGAAATCTTTAGCCATTGAAAAAGAGTTAAACAATCGTCGCTTTATTGCCCTTAATCTGAACAATGTTGGCACCAAATATTCACTTTTGAAAGACCACAAACAAGCCATCAATTATTATCAGCAAGCCCTTGAAATCGAAGAATCCTTGAAGGATAGTATTTTATCGGCTATATCACTTTATAGTATCGGAAGTTCATATATTGATTTAGGTGAATACGCCAGGGCGCATATTTTTATTGAAAAAGCACTAAAAATACTGGAAGTAAAACCAAATGACGAGAGTTTCGCCAGTAGTTTCGTCGCCCTTGGCAGAATATATACATCAGCCCCCGACAATATTTTGGGTGAGTTGGGTATTGCGGCGCAGGATCGTTTTGCTAAAGCAGAAGGTGCTTATTTACAAGCCATCAAATATGCGGAATTGGCAGACCTAAAACCTTTCTTATTCAGTTATTTATTGGAATTAAGCAAACTGTATGAAACAAATGGCAACTATGTCAAAGCATATCAGGCGTTCAGCAGATATGTCGCCATCAAAGACAGTATTTCCGGCGACGAGGTTAAAAAACAAATCACACGCAAGGAGATTCAATACGAGTTTGACAAAAAAGAAGCGGTACTAAAATATGAACAACAAATCACCACGGATCAACTTGAAAGACAACGACTGTTAACCATACAACAAGAACAAGCCCTTGCACTGAATCGCCAGACCCTGACACTGAAAGAACGAGACCTCATCTTGAGCAATAAAGAAAAAGACCTGGCACATCTGGCATATCTCCAGGAACAAGCCGAAAAACAGGAAAAAGCACAGGAATTATCCCTCTCTCAAGAGCGTGAAAAAGGAAAAGAACGCGACTTGACCTTGAAAAACCTTGAACTTTCGGCACAACAAAAACAAAATCTTTATCTCATTGCCCTGGCGGCTATGTTGGTCGCTGGTCTGGGGGCGCTCCTGTACTTCTACGCTACCCTGAAGAAACAAAAAAACATCATTGCCCAACAAAATGAACTGAATGAACATACCATCGCCATCCTGTCGCACGACATCAAAGGCCCGCTAATGGGGGTGAACCTGCTGCTTAAAAAACTGAACAAAGAAGACCCTTTTGTCGCGCAAGCCTCACACAGTCTGGAAACGCAAATCAATGCCGTCAACAACATCCTGAACAACCTGTTGCGCATGAAAAAAATGGCGTTGACGCAAAAAGACAAAAACGCTGTTGCCAATGTGAATGTCGTAGTTAATCATGTGCTTCAGGAACTGGCCGTAGCCATCCAAAGCAAAGCGATCACCATTCAAAACGAACTTAAAGGCGAAGTTTCGCTTCCTATTGCTCCCGAAAAACTGCAAATTATCCTGAATAACCTGCTATCCAATGCCGTAAAATATAGCTTTGCCAATAGCTCGATTCGAATCTACTCCGTTGGTAAAGGCATTGGTATTCAGGATTTTGGCGTAGGGCTTTCACCCGAACAGCGTTCTAAACTCATGCGCGAAGTAACCACGTCAAAACAAGGCACACAACAAGAACGCGGAAATGGTATCGGGCTGTTTCTGGTTGGCGCACTGCTGCAAGGTGAATCACTCAACATTGTTTTTGACACACCAGACTCCGGCGGCACGATCGTGAAACTGCTGGATAACATGTGATGTTTGGTTATTTGTTTAATTGGTTATTTGTTTAATTGATTATTTGTTTAGTTGGTTATTTGTTTAGTTGATTATTTGTTTAGTTGATTATTTGTTTAGTTGGTTATTTGTTTAGTTGATTATTTGTTTAGTTGATTATTTGTTTAGTTGGTTATTTGTTTAGTTGATTATTTGTTTAGTTGATTATTTGTTTAGTTGATTATTTGTTTAGTTGATTATTTGTTTAGTTGGTTATTTGTTTAGTTGGTTATTTGTATAATTGGTTATTTGTTTAATTGGTTATTTGGGTAGTGTCATATTTTAAATGAAGAAGAAATTTATCATCTCCCAAAATCCTAATCCTAAAATCCTAAAATCCCCCCAAATCCTGGTCAAGACAGTTTATTCGTCCAGACCAGGATTTTTGGGGGGGGATTTAAGAATACTTGATTTGGTCGTTAATCCTAAAAATCCTGCTTTAAAAAATCCGGGAGTGTCATTTTTTGTGTGATGTGTCATGTTGAGCGTAGCGAAACATCTGCATCCCACGAAGGTCAAATTGAACATTTCGCTGGGCCA
>JADZBJ010000395.1 GCA_020852155.1 Saprospiraceae bacterium
AAAGAAGAAAAACCGCAAGAAAAATCGCGATCAATCCGCAGCAGCAGCAGTTGAAAAAGCCGCTCGCGAGGATGAATTCAACGGCCGTCAGGGAAACGGACGCAACGACCGAAACAAAAGGCCGGAGCAACGTTCACAACAAGGTCGTAATCAACAGGGCAACCCGAATCAGCCACAACGCCCGCCCCAGAATCAAGGTAGCGGCGGACAGCAAAAAGGAGGTGGAAACAACAATCCACAACGCCCTCCACAGCAACAGAATAACCCAAAACAAGGCGGCGGACAGCAACCACCCAAACCGCCACAGGACAATAAAAAACCCAAACCACCCCAACCGTAGGGATGGGGTTCACCCCCATCCTCGCCCCCAACCACCAATACACCAATACACCCACACAAATTCGCCCCCAAACGCACACATACCATGCATCGTGGATTTATGGAGGTAAACCCGGCGTTACAAACCCGGCGTAGATTCAGGAAAACAAACCCGTTGTAGCAAGCCCGTTGTATCAAACCCGTTGTAGCAAACCCGGCGTTACAAACACATTGTATCAAACCCGGCGTAGATTAAGGGGGGTGAACCCCCTGGCTACTACTGCCCTAATAATTCGTGTAGAAGGTCTGTCCTGTTCTCCAGTTTGGTACAGGTTCTGGACAACTCCTGATCTATTTGTTTCAGATCTTCCGCGTTGATTTGTCCGAATCGCTCGCGCAATCTTCCTGCACACTCCTGTGCACGACTGTATTCCTGTTCAATGGTGCGAAGTTGTTCCTCAAACCGTGCGACAGCAGTCGTATCTTTCTGAATGGCTTTAGCCTCTTCATTTAATACCGCCAAACGCGCTGTACATTGACAAAATGCATTAGCAATTTGCGCAGCGCGCGGACTGGCGGGCGGCGTCTTCTGGTCGTTATCCCCACAAGAGAGAAACAGTGCCAGAAATACAATAACAATCAGTTGTTTCATCGTAACATTTGCACTGAGTCCTTTTCAAATTTCAAATTTCAAATTTCAAATTTCAAATTTCAAATCGTACATTTTTTTTATTTGAAATTTGAAATCTACCATTTGAAATTTGAAAAGGATGGATGAGGATGAGGAATACAATTACAAACCACAAACGGCGCGGCGAACGCCTTCAAACCAGGTCACACCAAGCAACGTTTTAATCTGATTCCAGTCAGCACAAGCCTCGTCGCGTTTATTGATGTTCAGAAAGGCTGTGCCCCGATAGTACAAAATTTCCGTATTATTAGGCAAGAAGGTCAATGCTTGCGTCCATTTCTGGATAGCCTCTTCGTATTTTGAATTTTCAGACAACACGGCGCCTTCATCAGCCAGAATCATCGCCTGATCAAACTGCTGATTTCTGGCCTCGCAGGATCCTGCATTTGACTTGAACATAACCCGAAGCGGCATCGTCGTACCGACTTTACGCCCCCGATACAGGGCAGGCATCCATTGTCCGTTCAGGCGATTGACCAGACGCAATGCCTCCCACTGAAAATCCGCGCCGAGGTTATTGAAATCCAGTTGATTCAAAACGCTCGCCGTACCATCCGGGCGAACATACAACGACATTTCAATGATACCCGTCCGACAGGAATCCTTGTATTTAGCCGGATATTCCAGACGTTTGAAGACAAAATTAATGAGCGAATCCAGACCGAATTTATACTCAGGCGAACGTTCCAGTTCAGTGTACACTGAGTCACCCAGTTCATTGATATAATAAGGTAGCGCCTCGGTCAATTTAAACCGTAGAGGCATCGCATACCTGAATCGCACGGATTTGCCGCCAGTTTTTGCTGGTTTCCAGCGCAAACCTACCTCCTGCAAGGCTTGCAAAACGCGCAGGGCTTCGGCGCCACATCCGCCGCCAATATCGCGCAACAGCTTGTATTGGCTCATTTTGCCGTCAGTTTCAACAATAAACGACACGACTACTGAACCTTGAATGTTATTTTCTCGGGCTTCCTGCGGGTACTGGATATTCTTGGCCAGCAAACTGAGCAGGGCAGATTCTGCGCATTTACGCAGGCTGTCGGCAGGCCATTCAGGATGCAGTTCCGGTTGGCAGGCGCGCATTTGCGGATAAGGCATTTCTTCCACCACTTCATAAAGCAGCGTGTCAGTTGCTCCCGTCTGTGCAACCATAGTCATGCCTGAGAACAGGCTTGCGATACAGAGTATAAAAAGTTTACGATTCATTTTTCTTGTATGTTCTGATCTGCAAAGGTCAAAAAAAGGATCGCATACGCAACAGGTATTGCGTATGCGATCTTTTTTGTTGAGCAGAAATAAACTCCGGCGACGTGAATCAGGATTTAAATGATTTACTGGATTCACAAGTTTGATTTGCCCGATTTTCAAGGATGCGCGGACAAGAGTCGTTGAAACCACTTGTAAATAACAATCAATCAAACTTAGGGCAACAAATCCCAACCGATGCCACTTTGCGTCCACCAACTGTACGTCGAAGCGCGCACAATTCCATATTGCTTTTCATAAACAAAGGTTTCACCGGGGCCATCTAATTGCATGGGCGAATTTTGGATCAGCACATTCAGGCGATTGTAGTTTATGCCGAACTGGGTATAGTTTTCGGTATACGCTGTTCGATAGCATTCACAATATGAAAAATCTGTTTTCCAGCCGATTATTTCCGTTTTTTGATTGGTAAATGATTGCAGTGGCAAGCCGTAGTAGTTCGGATGATACCCGAATATGCGCGAGCGAAAATAGTTGCCTGACAACTTTTTGATCTTGACACTATCATTTTCGATCTTCATGGCATAATGATAGATACTGTCTTTATCAGACGCTAACCAGGGTGTCACCGAACCGTTATACAGCAGTTTTTCCTCAATGATATAACCATTTACATCCTGCGCAACGATGGTCAGTTGAAGTGTATCACTCTGATAAATGAAATCATTTGGCGCTGCAGGTTGATAATAATCTTCGCCAGTTAACAACAAGTACTTGCTTTGTTGCCCGACAAAAGGATGGTCAAAACGAATTGGCCCGGAGTTATTGGGTTGAGGATCATCCAGCGAATGATCTTTCTTGTTGCAGGCGGTCAGTAGCGCTGTCGCAAAAATGGTCAGGTAGAGTAAGTGTTTCATGATTGTCAAGTATTTTTACTGCTGTTTGGACAACAGGGTGAAAGGATATTCTAAAGGTAACTGTTTAGGTCGCTCCCATTTTGGTCAAAAAAGGTCAATTTTAGGCCACTCTTCGCCGTTTTCCTCGTCCGATGCGCTGCATCGAACGAGAAAAAGCGGCTTTATTGACCTAAAATCGCCTACTTTTTTGTTCCAAAACCGCTGACCAAAACAGTTACTTCAAAAGACCTAATTTAATCACCAAACGCTGGCTTTCAAAATGCCAGAATTAGGCAAAACTACCAAAAAATTAACTTTGAAATTCCTTCGAACGCCTGATCTTGGCGCTACTCAACTGTTTTATTATGACTACGCTGCCCAACCCTTCCAGGCTTCTCCTTTCATTACTGGCTGTTTTAAACTTTGCCGCCTGTAAAATAACAGAAACCCGCCATCGCCCTACTCCATCTGGTTTTGACTGGCAAGGACACCGGGGCGCACGAGGTTTATGCCCCGAAAACACGATTCCGGCCTTCCTGAAAGCCCTTGAATTCTCTCAGGTCAAGACGCTCGAACTTGATCTGGCCGTTTCAAAAGACGGACAACTTATTGTCAGCCATGAACCCTGGTTCAACCCGGATATTTGCAACAAACCCAATGGCGACAGCATCAGCAAGCGGGAAGCAGAAACGCTGCTGATTTACAACATGACCGCCCGTGAAATTGCATCCTATGATTGCGGTAGCCGTGGCAACGCCCGATTCCCGCAACAGGAAAAACAACGCGCCGCCAAGCCCGTATTTCGGGATGTAGTCAAAGCCGCCCGCGAAAAAAGAACTGACATCCGCTGGAATATTGAAATAAAAAGCGAACCGGATTGGGATAACAAGCGACATCCCGCTCCCGCAGAATTTGTCCGGTTAGTCGTCGCTGAAATACGTGCCTTGCAACTGGAAAAGACCTGTACCGTACAGTCATTCGACCCGCGCGTTTTGAGGGAATTACACGCACAAGCACCCGACCTCACCCTCGCCTTCCTCATTGAAAACCTTGACGGATTTGATGCCAATGTAAAAAACCTGGGGTTCGTGCCACAGATATACAGCCCGTATTATTTAATGGTCAATAAAGCCCTCGTGAAAAAATGCCGCGAGAAAGGCATGAAATTAATTCCGTGGACAGTCAATGATGTAAAATCTATGCGCAGGCTCATCAAACTTGGTGTTGATGGTCTTATTACGGACTATCCAAATTTGATTGAAAAGGTTTAAATCCGAGGGGGAATAAACAGGAAACCCCTGACGGGGTTATTCGTAAGGGCTATAAACAGGGAACCCCTGACGGGGTTATTCGTAATTTCTTGTTCGGGCTATAAACAGGGAACCCCTGACGGGGTTTTCAATGTTCCATTTACATTGTCCACGAACGGCTTCTTGTTCATATACGACTATAAACAGGGAACCCCTAGCGGGGTTGTTCATAATTTCTTGTTCGGGCTATAAACAGGGAACCCCTGACGGGGTTTTCAATACTCCATTTACATAGTCTATAAACAGGGAACCCCTGACGAGGTTATTCGTAATTTCTTGTTCGGGCTATAAACAGAGAACTCCTGACGGGGTTTTCAATACTCCATTTACATTGTCCACGAACGGCTTCTTGTTCATAATCAATAAGGCAAAATCACACAAACCCCGCTAGGGGTTCCCTGTTTATAGACATGGTAAAATCACACAAACCCCGTCAGGGGTTCCCTGTTTATAGACATGGTAAAATCACACAAACTCCGTCAGGGGTTCCCTGTTTATAGCATTATTTGCGGATAGCTTCCACAGGGTCCATGCGGCTGGCCTGAGAAGCAGGGATAAGGCCGGACAGCACACCAACAATCAGTGAAGTGACGACGCCAATCATGATATTTCCAAAAGACAGGTAAATATCAAAGTCAAGTAAGTGTGTAATAATGGTGGCTATAATCCAGATAAACATCAAACCGAACATTCCACCGACCAGGCATAGCACCATTGCTTCAATCAGAATTTCCAGCAGGATAAACCAGCGTTTGGCGCCAAGCGCCATTTTAATCCCGATGATATTGGTGCGCTCCTTGACTGACACGAACATGATATTGGCCACCGAAAACATACCGACAATCAGTGCAAAAATGCCAATAATAAAACCCGCAGCATTCAGGGTACTGAACACATTATCGAAAATACCACTGAGAATGGAAAGGGTATTGAGTGCAAAATTATTTTCCTCGACTGGTTTCAGTCGGCGCGAGGCGCGCATTTCACCGATGATTTCGTCCTTTACCTCCTCAATATCTGCACCAGGCTTGGCTTGAACCATAATGCTCGTCCGCTCCCACTGACTCTTAGATTTGGCTCCGAAACCGCGCCTTGCGAGCGTGTAACTCACCAACACGCATTCACTGAAATCGAAGGGTTTGAGCAGGTCTTTACCAGCGGGTTTTAAAGCGCCGATGATGCGTAATTTTCGTCCGCCTACGCTGATTTCTTTATCCACGGGGTCAATGCCCGGACCAAAAAGTCCTTCGGCGAGCGTGTGGCCGATAATGCACACTTCAGCGCCACTTTGGTATTCTGTCGGGGTAATAAATCGTCCGTCGCCTTCAAATTCGAGGTGAAACAAATCATTACAATCTTCAGTAATACCCAGGAAAACGGCGTTTTCGACGCTTGATGAACGCCATTTAATCGTTTTAGCAGTCAGGAATTTCCAAAAACCGACTTTGTCGGCCAGGGTCAGGTTTTCCTTCAGGGCTTCATATTCGGCAAATGAAAAATTGGGGCGTTTCATCCATTTCCAGAAATTGCCGCCGCCGTCATCCGACCAGGAACCTTTTTCAAGGTAAATGACATCATTACCCAGCTTTTCCATGGATCCGCGGATATTGTCTTCCAGCGAATTGATCGCACTTTTCACACCGATGATGCAAAAAATACCAATCGTGACACCCAGCAACGAGAGGAATGACCGGAGTTTATTAGCCGTCAGTTGTTGCCAGGCTTGCGCTGCCCCTTCAAATATGATGCGTAAGTATTGTTTCATCACCCAAGGCCCGCCGCTGGTTCGGATGCGCGGCAGTAATGTCAAAAGTAATACAAGGCGTTACGGTTGGGGAGGCAATTCGATGAAAGACGGGGGTAATTCTACGAATTTGCAACAGGCAAGCGAGTTCTGGCCCTATTGGCGCACGAGATCAGCCCATTTTTCCCTGAATTTTCGCACTTTGGGCGCAATGACAATTTGACAATAGCCCTGATATGGATTGTTTTTGTAATAATCCTGATGATAGCCTTCTGCCTTGTACCAGGTTTGGGCCGGCGATATTTCTGTCACAATCGGATCAGACCAAATGGCCGAAGCGGCGGCTTTGGCTTCTTCAGCATCTAAGCGTTGTTGCTCGGAGTGGTAAAAAACCACAGACCGATATTGCGTGCCCACGTCATTGCCCTGTCGGTTGAGGGTTGTCGGGTCGTGTACGGTAAAAAACACGTCAAGCAATTGCCGGAAGGAAATCACTGACGGATCGAAGGTTACTTGAATAATTTCTGCGTGACCCGTCATGCCGGAACACACGTCGCGATAGGTCGGATTGAGGGTTTTACCACCCATATAGCCGCTTTCGACTTTCAGGACGCCGCGCAAATCCTGGAAAACGGGTTCAATACACCAGAAACATCCGCCGCCCAGCGAAGCAATTTGTGTGGATGGCATTACTTTTTCTTCTGTCATGGAATTTCATGGCTGTTACCAGCCAATTTTTCAGGTATAAACGTCGGATGCGCATGGCGGTTCAATATCAGAAATCAAACCTGATCGAAAATACCTGATTTATTTATAGTCAACACAAAGTGGTTTTGAACAAATCGCGTCTGTAAATCCTTGAAAATCAAGAAAATCAATCATGGAAATCTTCAAAATCATTTAAATCCGGGTATAAAGGTGAACTTTTGCAACCCGAAATCGGGTTAGAGTGATTTTGCGTGTGTTCGGGGCATTGGTTTTGTGCCGATTGAAGGAAACCCAATTTCCGAACACACGCTTATCCTGTTTACCGCACTAATTTTCATGACAACAACTTTATTTCAAAGAGTACGACGCGTGCTGCGAGAGGCTATTCAGGGCGAGGAGCAGGATTTTACACATGGAAGCACCGACCGTGCGATTGTTTTATTGGCCATACCCATGATTCTGGAAATGGCCATGGAATCCCTTTTTGCAGTAGTGGATGCATTTTTTGTCGCCAAAATCGGCGTAGAGGCAGTCGCCACCGTCGGCCTGACGGAATCCATGCTGACGCTCGTGTATAGTATAGCCATCGGATTAAGCGCTGCGGCCACAGCCATGGTATCGCGCCGAATCGGTGAAGGCGACCGCGAGGCCGCAGCCCATGCTGGCGCGCAGACGATTGTTATTGCCCTGATACTTTCTTTGCTCATTGCCGTTCCGGGTTACTTCTATGCGGAAGACCTTTTGCGCTTGATGGCGCATGACTCAAGTGTTTCAGATACAGGCTATCATTTTACCCGATTGCTGCTGACCTGCAACCTGCCCATTCTGCTGCTTTGGATGTTGAATGGCATTTTCCGCGGCGCAGGCGATGCAGCGACGGCCATGCGCGCCCTCTGGATTGCCAATGCGGTGAATATTGTCTTGTGTCCGTTGCTGATTTTCGGCTGGGGTCCGGTTCCTGCATTTGGCGTGTTGGGTTCAGCGATTGCAACCACCATCGGACGGTCGGCGGGCGTGATTTATCAGTTATGGAATTTGTTTGAGGTAGGTAAAATTGTGCGCGTACGCTGGGCCATGTTGCGCCCGAAAGCCGATATTATCGGCACCTTATTAAAACTGGCTTCCGGCTCAACGGGCCAATACCTGATTGCTTCAGCCAGCTGGATTTTTATGATTTATTTGCTGGGTCAAATTAGCAAGGAGGTCACAGCGGGTTATACGATTGCGATACGCATCGTTGTGTTCACCATTTTACCTTCCTGGGGCATGGCCAACGCCGCTGCGACACTGGTCGGGCAAAACCTGGGCGCCGGACAACCCGAGCGCGCCGAAAAATCTGCCTGGCGGGCCGGTTTTTTCAATATGATTTTCATGGGCACGGTCGGTGTGCTATACCTGGTATTTGCGCCGTTTTTCATACGGTTGTTCACCGATGTACCGGGCGCTGTCGAGGCTGGTTCGCTGGCACTGCGCATTATGGCTGGCGGGTACATATTTTACGGTTATGGCATGATATTGACCCAGGCGATAAATGGCGCAGGTGATACCCACACCCCTACCCTGCTCAATTTTGTGTGTTTCTGGCTGATTGAAATTCCGTTGGCATGGTTGCTTTCCATGTACTGGCATTGGGGACAAACAGGCGTTTACTGGGCTATCGTCATTTCAGAAAGCATCCTGGCGCTGGGCGCTATGTGGATATTCAGAAAAGGGCGCTGGAAAACCACCAAGGTGTAGCGACGCGGACAGTTTTTAAAAAAAGCCGCACCATGTTTTTTTAAAAGGCTATACTTTTGCAACCAATTTTGCGCTGAGGCGTTACACCAAACTCTATTTTCATTTCAACAAAATAATTCAAAGAAAAATGGCACATACATTCACGGATGCCAACTTCCAAACGGAAGTAATCGAAAACAGCACAGTCACAGTGATTGACCTTTGGGCAGAATGGTGCGGCCCCTGCCGCCTGATGACGCCTGTAATCGAGGAACTGTCTAAAGAATATGAAGGCCGAGCCGTTATCGGTAAATTGAACGTTGACGAAAATCCGGAAGTACCGACCAACTATAATGTTCGCGGTATTCCGACTTTCCTGATTTTCAAAAATGGCGAATTGAAAGACAAGGTTGTAGGCGCTCAAACCAAAAAATTCCTTCAAGACAAAATTGAAGCACTGATTTGATTGGTTCGATTAAATCCGATTGATCCGATTAAATCCGCGTTCCAACTACTCTACGAGGGCAATCGGATTTAATCGAATCAATCAGATCAATCGAATCAATTGGTTTAATCGGATCAATCGAAATACTCGAAATAATTCACAAGACGCTCGTTAGCACGATGACTGCTGGCGAGCGTCTTTTTTTATTGTTTCGATTGTTTCGATTGATTCGATTATTTCGATTGCACGCGTAGAACGGATGGAACGCGGATGACGCGGATTTGCAAACGCGGATTTTAATGACACATCCGATTATTCGATTAAACCGATTGATCCGATTAAATCCGCGTTCCAACTACTCTACGAGGGCAATCGGATTTAATCGAATCAATC
>JADZBJ010000396.1 GCA_020852155.1 Saprospiraceae bacterium
AAACCTCAGCAAAACTTTTTTTTATTTTTTTTCTAAACCCCTCTTTTCAACTCATTCCTCAATCATCGCCTCCTCAAAAGCGGCCGCAAAGGTACAGTAACCATTCCAATCCATCCAAACTTTTTATCCACTTTTTTTATAAAATTTGGAAGATATACACCGATCCGGCCTTTCAAAAAAGATTGTTCTGATATGAGCAGAAAATTTGAAATTTATTTTCGCCATGACTACCATTTTCAGTTGCAGTAATTTTCACGAGGTGAATCATTGTCTGGTTGAGGCATTTCAGACGTCTATTGACTTTGTGCCGGATTTGAGACAGCGCATTTTATCTAGTGCATTACAGTTGCCCTTAAGACCTTCATGTCCCGTACGAAAGCCTACTTTTGTGCGTTAGAGGTTGTTTAAAATTCCCTCACTGGCTCAAAAAGGCATCTTTTGACGCTATGCCTTCCCTTGTTTTTCAGGCTGCCCCCGCTTCACCCCGAAAAAGAAGGGTCGGCTATCGCCAAAATCTGATTTTTTTGAATCCAGCAGTGAAATTTAAACAACCTCTTAGAGTTTCCCCGCCGAGACCACTGAAAAGTGTGTACCCTGTTTTCAAACAGTTACTTTTAAAATATCCCTCTTTGCGGTCCCGCATGAAGCATCTGCATTTTCGCCTGTTGTTATTTTTCCTCCTTATTTCCGGTTTTGCGCAGGCACAAGTTATTGGCGCCGCATTCCCGGACAATCCGAAAGACTTTGTGGAGCAGCTGGGCCAGTTTATGACTGCCAGCAAGCGCCCTGACATGGAAGAGTCTTTTTCTGTTTTCAAAGGCATGTATAAAACCGGCCGTTTCAGTGAAACAGAAATGAAATCCATCATTGAGGTTTCCAATATATTATCGTCGCAGCGCCTGTCGCCATTCCCTTATTACCGCGACTATATTAATGCGGTGTCGGCGGCAAAGGCCGATGCCGATTCTACCTTGTTCGGTCGTTGGCACTCGTTTGCCCAAAGTACGATAGCGAGCATTGACAAAGGGAAGGCCAAACCGATTGGTTCTTTCCTGGAATTTTCGGTTGACTTTATGGAGCAACGCGCACTGAAAACCGGTGAGGGCGGCTCTGTAACCTGGAAAGTCAAAGGGCGGCAGTTCGATTTCGTCCTGATAGAGAATAAGGTGCCGGTACTTCGTTGCCGTGATGTGGACCTGGTGGGCTTGCGCAAACAGGACAGTATCGCGGTTTTGGACACTTCCGGCGATTACTATCCTTATGATGGGGTCTGGAAAGGTCGCGGCGGCCGCGTTTCGTGGAAAGATACCGGCCTCGACTCGTCCGTATATGCCACCTTGAGCGGCTACAAAGTTGAATCGGTCAAGCCTTTGTTCAAGTGTGACACCGCGATGTTGTATTATCCGTTGTTTTTTCCGGGTCGAGCCATTGCCGGTACGCTGGAGCATAATATTGTCGTGGATGCCAAAGCCGGCGCCGAGCCATTCCCGCGATTTGAATCGTTTGAAAAAACACTTCAGATCAATAAAATCGGTGAGGGCATTGAATACATCGGCGGTTTTCTGTTGCGCGGTTCGTCGTTGTATGGTTCAGGTACAACCAAAGAACCCGCCCGCATGACTGTATATAATAAAAGGCGCGAGCGGATTTTTTACGGAACAGGCCCGCTGTTTATCATGAAAAAAGAGGTCAGCGTGGTAGCCGAAGGTATTGACGCTAAATTGTACATCGAGGAAGACAGCCTATTCCACCCGGCAGTTAACTTCAGGCTGGACATTCCCAAACAGGTTATTTCGCTCGAACGCGGTGTAAAAGGCAACGAACGCAATCCGTTTTTCTCGTCTTTTTACAACATGAACCTGAACACTGACCGCATTGCTTGGCATATTCTTCAGGATTCGCTGGAAATCGGCGCACGGGCAGGAATTAAAGGCGTGGAACAGACCGTAAATTTTGAAAGCAGTAAAAATTTTGATGAAAACAAGTTCAACCGGATGCAGCAGGCGGCTTCGCACAATCCGATCATGACCTTGTACACGCTCTGGAAATCCACATCCGCCGACAATCTGGGCGCTAATGGCCGGACGCTCAAAGACAATGACCTGGCTTTTGAAATCAATCGAATCAACGCTCAGACGGGCACGAAGTCAAATCTCGACTATTCCAGCATTCAACCCTTGCTGGCCCAGTTAGTGGCCGAGGGTTATATCAACTACTATTTTGACCGACATGAAATAGAAATACGCGACAAACTGGAGCACTATGCTCTGGCCAGCCAGGGCAAACGCGACTACGACGCCATTAATATCGAATCAACGAGTAGCACAGCCAATGCGCGCCTTGACCTGAAAACCAAGGAGACGGATATTTACGATGTGAAAAACATTGAGTTAAGCCGTCGGCAGCGTGTGGCGCTGGTGCCTACCGGCAAGGAGGTAACCCTGCTGAAAAACCGCGATATGTTCATGACCGGAAGGCTGTTTGCCGGTTTTGCACTGTTTCAGGGTAAGGATATGCGTTTCAACTACGACAAATTCCAGGTGGAATTTGATTCGGTCAAACAACTCGACTTTTATTTGCCGACAGGCGAAGTCAACCCGAAAACACGCGAGCCTCAGGCCACTGCCATGAATTCGACGGTGGATATGATTACCGGCGTGTTGCTGGTGGATGCGCCGAACAACAAATCAGGTAAAGAGGAACTGCCTATTTTCCCGTCGTTGCAGTCGAAAAAGAACTCGTTTGTTTTCTATGATAAGCCCGAAACGCAAGGCCGCGCTTACACACGCGATTCATTCTATTTTAAACTTGACCCTTTCTCGTTCGACGGTCTTGACTCTTACACCAAGGAACGACTGCGCTTTAAAGGCGAAATGACGCCTGCGACGATTTTCCCGCCATTCAAGGAAACGATTGTGGTGCGCGACCACGACAAATCTTTCGGATTTGTGCACAAAACGCCGCCTACAGGTTATTCCACTTATACCAAACGCGGCAATTACACCGGCGAACTTGATCTGAGTAACAAAGGCTTTTTGGGTAAAGGCAAACTGGAATACCTGACCGCCGATATTGAATCGGAAGACCTGGTGTTTAAACCCAAACAAACCACCGGCACGGCGAAAAAATTCTTCATGGAAGAAGATCGCGTCAGCGCCGTAAAAGTCCCCCAGGCGAAAGGCGAAGCGGTGGCGGTTAACTGGCTGCCTTTCAAAGACTCCATGTATGTTGAAAGTAAAGCCAAGGCGTTCGAGTTGTTTAAAGCGCCGGGTTACACGCACAAAGGCGTTCTGGTACTGACGCCGACGGGCTTGAAAGGCCGCGGCGAATTTGAATGGGCTGAAGGCAAATTAACCTCCAAGCAGATCGCTTACGGGCCATTCCAGGCCGGGGCAGATACGGCCAACCTGGAAATCAAATCACTGGATGGCAAAAGTATCGCTCTCGACTCGCGCAACGTGGATGGCGAACTGGATTTCGATGCGCAAAAAGGCGACTTCAAAGCGAACTCGGCTGAATCGAATACAACACTTCCGCTTGACCAGTACACCACTTCCATGAACGAGTTTTCATGGGACATGAAAGCCAAAACCATCAACTTCAAGGCTGACCCTACCCGACCTGCCAACTTTACCTCGACCGACCCCAATCGCAACAAGTTGAGTTTCCAGGGAAAAACAGCGCTTTACGACATGAAAACCGACTTGCTGAAAGTCGGCGGTGTAGAAGTTGTCAAATCCGCCGACGCCTATATATATATACCAGACACGGCGAGTGTGCACATCCTGTCAGGCGGTAAAATGCGCGCCATTTATAACGCCCGGATTTTGGCTGACACCATTTCTAAATACCACGCCATCAGCAAGGCAACGGTAGAAATTTTGGGTAAAAAACTGTACAAGGCGAAAGGCTACTACGAATACAATATCCCGGGCTTCAACCAAACCGTATTTTTCAACAACATAACAGGTCAGGAAACAGGCAAAGGCGCGGAAAAAGGCAAGAATGTATTGACCACTGCTATCGGTGATCTGGCTGAAAAAGACTCTTTCCGTTTGGATGCCCGCACTTATTTCCGGGGTCAGATTATCCTGGAAGCCAACCGTCAGGACATGGGTTTTGATGGCTATGGCCGTTTGATTGCGGATAAATTGCCTGCGATTCAATGGTTTACCTTCAAAGGCGTGGTGGATAAAAACAATCCGATGGTGGATATTCGAAATGCGAAAAATGACGGTTCGGGTATTGTAATCGGTAAAGCGGAAAAGAAACTTCCAGAAGAAGAGGAAACTGAAACCGAAGAAGGCGAACCCGCCGACGACACCGCCGACAGTGAAACAGAGGAAGGCGAAGGCGAGGCGAAAAAAGAAGAAGCGCCCGTAGCCAAAGAGATCAAGCCCGCAGAAAAGAAAGTTGTGGATAAAACCCTCGGCGATCCTTTGGTGACTGGTTTTTACTTTTCAACGCGCGCCAACACGCTCTACCCGCGCGTATTGTTGCCGGCATACAACCGCTCTGACCGTCCGCTCATGAATTGCCAGCAATTCTACCGTTACGACCCTAAAAACGACCGATTTACCTTCGGCGATTCGCTTAAGGTTGTCCAGCCCGACGCATTAAAGGGCAGCCGCATGGTGTACGACAACCGTGTAGCGACCATTCAGGCCGACGGCCCGGTGAATCTGTGTTCTGAACTGGATCACGTAAAAATCAAAGCCGCCGGTCGTATCAAATCGGATTATAACACTTACACCGACAGCACGGGTTATGTCGTCACAGCAGAGTTGATGACCGGTATCGAGATTCCGATGCCCAAAGCGCTGCTGGACATCATGGTGAACGAACTGAAGGCCAACACCTTTGATGCCGGCGGGGCGGTGTACAATTCACAAGGGGCATTTTATCAACCGGCGCTGCGCGAATTCGTGAGCGACTCGGCTATGTTTGGCGAGGTCAGCACCAACCTGATGAGCAATTTTATCAGCCTGCCGAAGAAAGATGACAAATTCACTTTGTTGCTGGGTCGCCATCCCTTGATCTGGAATAACGACATGCGTTCGTTTATCAATCAGGAAGATCGTATTCCGCTTATTTCGGTAGCCGGTGAGCAAATCAGCAAATCGCTGAACATGAGTGTGGCTTATAAAATGCAGGGCAGCGGCGAAGACAAGTTTGCGATTTATATCAAACCCACCGCCGACATGTGGTATTACATCGAATATTCCAAAGGTCAGTTGATCCTGCTGTCGAGCAGCGAACGTTTCATGGCTGCCTTGACTGGATTGAAAGACAAGGAAAAAGTCATAAAAATCGGCAATGGCGAACCCATGGAAATCGTCACGGATGCCGATCCTGGCAGGGCTTCAAAACTGGCAGAAAATGTGCGCTTAGGCAGGAAGCAGTAATTCCTGAGTGCTTTTCAAAATTCTGCGTTGGGGATGTTTTTTCCTGACGCAGAATTTGGGGTGGCGTTAAAATCACTTGGGGTTGACTTTATATCACGCCTCAATGTCCCATTGCTCCAAATCATCTACTGGCTGCGGCAATCTGCCTTCCAGCCATTCTCGAAATAAATCAGGCATAAATTCAGCATCTGTTGATTCGATGATCCAATGCAGGTAATCTTTCGGCCATCCATTCAAATATGGTGGCGCAGAAACAGGGTAAAAAACCGTCGGTAACCTGTCGTTCAGTGAAAGATAGTTGGCAACATGGCCTATTTCCTGCACCACTTGCCAGGCTAAAGGATGCTCAATATCTATCTGAAATTTAATCCACCATAAACCGTGCTCTGATACGCCACTTGAAATGGAACCTTGAACAGCAGGAATCTTTGCGACGTATTGGGTGAGGCTATCGAAATTCATATAATTCTGGTGAAAGTATTTTGTCTAAAACCACTTTAGGTTGACTACAGCCTGATTGAGTAACCGGATATAATACCTTGTCAATGCCATTATTTGTATCCCGCATTTTGCTATATCTCCTTTACGCCTGCATCCTTGAAAGCCTGAATGACCTCCATAATCTCGTCGTGTCGGAAGAAACTGTGCCTCGCTCGCAGTTTGGTAAAAGATCGGCCATCTTCTTTATATATGGTAAGCACCATATCAATTGTCCCACGTGATACCAGTTCTTTTTTATAAGAATAACTCAATTTCTCTATCTCTATAAAAACTTCTCTTCGAGTCAAAAAACGCCAATATTTGATGAGACATCCATCAGATGCAATCACTATTTCTTTGGCGAGCCTCATGTAAAGCAACTGCGACAGAAACACAGCATTTGACATATTAAGGATAAACCAAAAATGTTTCGTCATTGAAGCCAAAAATATGATTAAAATTCCAAACACATTTCCAATGATAAAAATCTGGAGGTAAACCCAGCGGTCGGTGCCTTTAATGATTTTCAAAATAGTCATAGAAAATTTTAAAATCCTTTAGTTCTCCTTCAGTTAAATTTCGTAAAAACTTAGCCCCAGCGGGGCGTAACGTCGGTAGCCTAAAAATGTAAAAAATACCGAGGTGCGTAGCACCGTAACGTCGGTTACGTGTGACCGACGTTACGGTGCTACGCACCTTATCATATTCCTGCGATCATGTTCTACCGACGTTTTGCCCCGCTGGGGCTAAGTTTTTACTAAATTTCCTGCTTTGGGTTGGTGTAGATTATACGGTGATTTGGATATGGTTTCTTTCAAGATCAGGCATGCTGATAACAGAGGGTTACACTATGCTTATCCTGAGAGGATCAAGATAATGAAAATTGCCTGTTTCGAACAAGAGTTCAAGCGCTTCCAATCCATTTTCCTTCTTGAAATCCCTTTCCGAGCGCGTAATCGGAATAAGCCATAATAACCTGGTTTTTTCAAATATTTCTAATTCAGGTCCGTCCAGATAAGGCAATGAAATCAACCCATATTCGCAGTTTGATCCAGGTTTCCACCCTTGTCCAAAATTGACAGTATGGCCAAGTCCCAAGCCTCCGGGAAGTGAAAAATGGAAATCAGCAATAGCATTCAACAAAATGGCCATCTGCTCATCTTGTTCCAATGAAAAAATATGCACCTCTATCGCCGCTTCTTTGAAATGAGACATCCCTGAGGTAGCATAAGTCCAAAAATTTCTTTTTTCGGTAGGCGAAAACTCATAGATGTCAACCTGGTGGCCATTGATGTTAGCGTTTGAAATTACGTTGGCTTTGTTAGCCCAAAAAAGTTCATAATGCTCTCTTATTCTGGTATTTAGCATAAAACTCATCATTATGCCCGAATTGAGGCGATTTTGAATATTTGCAAACGCGGGTCATTCAAAACCACTTTGGGTTGGCTACAATATATTACCAACAAAAGTAACACGCTCATGCCAATACGCCAATTTCGCGTCCGGGCATATAAAAATCTCGCCTCAAATCCGGCAATCAATATCTTCGCCACCTGAC
>JADZBJ010000397.1 GCA_020852155.1 Saprospiraceae bacterium
GCTATGGCGGCAAAACCAGCCTGGGAAGCTATGCCCTGGCAAGAAAGAGCGGCCATTTTTCTCCGCGCTGCAGATTTGCTGACAGGCCCTTACCGCGCTAAAATGATGGCCGCCACGATGTTGTGTCAAAGCAAAAACGCATTTCAGGCTGAAATTGACTGCATTTGCGAATTGGCTGATTTCTGGCGTTATAATGTCCATTTCATGGAAGAAATCTACAAACAACAGCCATTGAGCACCAAGACAGTATGGAACCGTACTGACTGGCGGCCATTGGAAGGGTTTGTATTTGCCTTGACGCCTTTCAACTTTACGGCTATTGCCGGAAATCTACCAACGGCGCCGGCCATGCTCGGAAACGTAGCTGTCTGGAAACCGGCAGAATCACAGATATATTCTGCTAACGTCATCATGGAAATACTGGAAGAGGCAGGTTTGCCTGCTGGCGTCATCAACCTGATCTACGTTGACGGCCCAACCGTTGGTGATGTGGTATTCAGCCATCCAGACTTTGCTGGCTTGCACTTTACGGGTAGCACGGGTGTTTTTCAACGTATTTGGGGAACCATCGGACAGAATATTGCCAAGTACAAATCATATCCACGCATTGTGGGTGAAACAGGCGGCAAGGACTTCGTCATTGCACACGCCAGTGCTGATGCGCAGGCCGTAGCAACCGGACTGGTTCGCGGCGCTTTTGAGTTTCAGGGGCAAAAATGTTCAGCGGCTTCCAGGGCATACATTCCAGAAAGCCTGTGGCCGGCGGTAAAAAAATCCATGCAGGCCGACCTGTCTTCCATGACGATGGGCGGCACCGAGGATTTCCGCAATTTTGTCAATGCAGTAATTGATGAAAAGGCATTTGATAAAATCTCTGCCTACATCGCTGAAGCCAAAAAATCAGACAAGGTGGAAGTCGTAGCTGGTGCAAATTTTGACAAAAAAGCGGGCTATTTCATCGAGCCAACCGTTTTGAAAGCAAATGACCCGAAATATGTTACCATGTGAGAGGAGATCTTCGGGACGGTATTGACCATATACGTGTATGCAGACCAGGATTACGAAAAAGCGCTTGACCTGGTTAATTCAACTTCGCCATACGCACTGACCGGCGCTATTTTTAGCCGTGACAGGGCTGCGATTGAGTTGGCGAATGCGAAACTGCGTCACGCTGCAGGCAACTATTATATCAATGACAAACCAACTGGTGCGGTAGTTGGACAGCAGCCGTTCGGTGGCGGCAGAGCGAGTGGTACCAACGACAAAGCTGGTTCGATACTGAATATGTTCCGCTGGATTTCTCCACGAACGATGAAGGAGACGATGGTTTCGCCAACGGATTACCGCTACCCGTTCCTTGGTGAAGAATAGTGGATTATTATGCCGCATGGCTGAATAATAAGGAATAATACCGGGCGTCTTCAAGTTAAGCTTGAATGGCGCCCGGTTCTTTTTGTAAATATATGCTACGTAAAAATCGACATTTGTAGATTTGCCATCCTTAACAAAGGTCTGACCTCAGTATTATGAGTAAAAATAAAGCGACAAAACCGGCAGGAAAAATTCAAACACCGCCTGCAAAAAACAATCAAACGGAGACTTCGGCCACTCAACCCTGGGCACTCATCCTGGGTTTGTCGGTACTGATTGCTGTCATGACCTGGCTGTCTTATAGTGGCGCCAGGGATAATAATTTTGTCAACTGGGATGACCCTACCTATGTTTCCGAGAATCCTTTGTTCACACCACTGACGCCAGCCAATGCTGAAAGGGTCACCGAGGTGATTATTTCAAACAACTTTCACCCAATAACCATGTGGAGCCTGATGAAAAATGTTCAGGCATCAGGTTTAAAAGCAGGTCCTATCATTCAGGCCAATATTCTGATTCACATATTTGGTTCTCTGTTTGTCTTTATGTTCATAGGCATGTTGAGCCGTGGAAAATGGCTGGTAGCCGGAACAGTAGCCTTGATTTTTGCGGTGCATCCGATGCACGTTGAGTCTGTGGCATGGGTGAGCGAGCGTAAAGACGTATTATATGTCATGTTTGGCATGGCCAGCATGGTTACCTGGTTATTGTACAGTCGAAATAGCAATTGGGGTTGGTATGCATTGACTTTGGGTCTTTTCACATTGGCATGCCTGTCGAAAGCCATGGCCGTTATTTTTCCACTACTTTACCTGTTGGCCGATTATTGGGATGATAAGGATATTAAGTCGCCTAAAATATGGCTTGATAAAATTCCATTTTTTGCCCTTTCCCTCTTGTTTGGTCTCATCGCGATGAATGTTCAAAAAGGAGGCAATTTCCACGGCTGGTTTGACAATATTGAGATCAAAAATGCAGTGACCTCCGCCAATCAATTAGGGCTTTTTGATAAAATTCAATTTGCAGGATATGGTCTTGGGCAATACATGCTGGGCTTTTTTGCTCCGTTGGATTTAGTCACTTTTCATCCATACCCTCCAGGGCTTAAAGCAGATGCCTGGCCTTATGTTATCGGATTTGTTGTTTTGGCTGCCTACATAGCAGCGACAATTTGGGCATTTTTAAAATGTCGTAAAGGTCTTGCCTTCGGTCTTGCCTGGGGATTTTTCAGCCTGATGCTGGTATTGCAGTTTATTGCGGTGGGTTCGGCGATTATGGCAGACCGTTATACCTATCTGCCTTTTGTGGGTTGGGCGTTTGCGCTTTGTATTGCTTTATTTCAGTGGGCGTGGGAGTCAAAAAAATGGATGGTGTTTGCTGTTTTATTCCTGATAAATGCCGGTTTTGCATGGCTGACTGCCAGGCAGGTAGAAACATGGCAAGACAGTATTGTGCTTTGGTCAAAAGTCATTGAGCGTTATCCAAATGATGGATCTGCATACACCAAGCGCGGCACCTCATGGGGTAAAGAACGCAATGATCTCAAAGCTGCCAGAGCAGATTTTGAAAAAGCCATTGCGTTAAATCCGGGTGAAGCGCAGGGATACGAGGGCTTGGGCATTATTGCCGGCATGCAAAACGACCATAAAACGGCCCTTGAAATGTTTACAAAATGTATCGAAATCAGTCCCGACTATTTCAATTATTACTTCAATCGAGGATTGGCGTACCTGCAAAATCAACAACCCGACCGCGCTA
>JADZBJ010000398.1 GCA_020852155.1 Saprospiraceae bacterium
CGGGGGTAAAAAAAGGCATATGGGCGGAGGTAAACCACGGCATATGGGCGGGGGTAAACCCCGCCCCGACATTCAATAACACATTACGCGTACACATGGGCGGGGGTAAACCCCGCCCCGACAGGCCTAAAACACAAAACTGACAGCCAGCGTACCGCCCAGCCAATAACGCAGCCGATCATCGCCGGATGGATTATAGTCTGGAAATCCATCCGGCGCCACTTTGTCTTTAAACGCGCTGTTTTTTGCAATCAGCAAATTGAAAGTTGGGCCGACAGCCAGTTGCAGGTGTTTACCTGGACGCAGGTTCAGCGCAGGTGTAAACTGCTCCCATTCCTGAAGTCCCTCAGAATAATACCCTTCATTCAGGTGTCGGTGAATGGCCTCCAGGGTTAGTCCAACTGGTTTTTTATCAAAGAAATAAGTTCCCAATCCAATACCGCTACTCCAGATGCCCTTATCCTCCGTAATACCTGTGCCCGGTGTCAATCCGCCCGTGATGATGGTGTACAGTCTGGGTACGCCGGTTTTCAGGGTGACATTGGTGTGATGCACTTCATTGGCCGAAAATTCCAGTGCGATATAGCCGCCATGACGCGTAAAATTCAAGAGTCCGATCTGGACGCCATCAACGGAATTGGCGGTATTGATAAGTCCAATTTGAAGGCCTTTTACGTGTTTCGCTCGATTAACCATACCCGACACTTGAAAATTTACCGTATCGGCTGCATTCACCAATCCGCTAACCTGAGTAGGCATGTTGCCATGTTCGGTTGCATTGACCAGTCCTGAAATCTGAAGCGATTTCCCTTTTCCTGCGCGAGCATAATTGATCAAACCGCTGATTTGTGCACCCTGGACAGTATCATTAGCGGCATTGATTACACCACTGATTTGATGACCCTCCATTTTGCCTCCTGCGACGTTAAAAACGCCGCCAATTTGAACGCCGCTCATATCGCCTTCTGTGGTATTGAAAACGCCGCCGATCTGAACGCCGGTTACTGTATCGGTTACGGTATTAAAAACCCCGCCAATCTGGACGCCTTTGACTTTTTTCCCGGCAACGTTGAATACCCCGCCGATCTGAACCCCTGCAACACGCTCTGTTACGGTATTAAAAACCCCGCCAACCTGCACACCTTTTACATGGCCACGGATAATATTACCGATTCCGCCGACTTCCAGTATGTTATTGCCATGAGAATAGCCCGCCAGGATATTCAATGAAAAATCGTTGGTAATGGCGCCGCTCATGTAGCGGTTGGTTCCGAAATTCGGCACAAACGAACACTGAAATTTACGGGTCAGGGAATCACCGGAAGTATTGGCAATGTTCCATTTTTGCCTGGAAACATTAAAAACCGATTGAATTTGCCGGGTCATGGCGTTCAAATCTTCTATTACCGTAGGCTCGCCGGGTTTTGGCAACGCCATCGCCTCGTCGGAAATTTCAATTTTAAGGTAGCGAGGCGTTTGGGAGTTGACCTGAAGTACGGTGTCCCGATAACCAATGGTTGCTACCACAAGTTCAGATCGGTTGGAAGACACCTCCAGTTCGTAATAGCCATTTTCATCCGTTGTGGTCGAAACCAGCGTGCGTCGGTCGTAGATGGTGGCGTTAGGCACTTTTTTCCCTGATTTTTTATCACTCAGGTAACCGCTGATGCGCTCCTGCTTCTTTTTATTTCTTTTCAGAATCAGGTATTCGCCGTTTTGCTTGAATGAATATTCTTCACCGAGTATTTCCAAAAGTATCTCGCGAATAGACTGCTGTTTGGCCATAAAATTGACCAACCTGCCATTTTCCAGAATTCCGGCATTGTATGACCATTGAAAATGGCCTTTTTGGGCGACTTCATCCAAGGCCTGGGCCACAGGTGTCTGATGAAACACTACATCAATCCGCAGCGCTAAAATGTCATTGGCCCATGCAGGGACGCCTATGAAAACGGCCATAATGCATGGTAAAAAGGTTTTAATGATGATTTTCATGATAGAATGATTTTGCTTATTCGCCACAACTGTTTCCTTCCAACAGCCATGTTTCGTTGTTTTGTCGGGTAGCCTTGATCGAGAAAGAGGCGGCAATTAATTCCATGACCCGATCAATACTCAGGTCATTGTATCGGGCAGTGAGTCGGCAAGATTCCAGCCGCGGGTTGCGAAACTCGATTTTCACGCCGTAAACCTTGTTGAGGGCCTTGACGACGTCGCTCAATGGCGCAGCGTCAAATCGAAGCACCTTGTTTTTATAGGCCATTGCATTGGGGTCTTGCTGCTCAGGTTCGATTTTGGTCAAGGTTTGTTTGGCCTTGTCATAGACCGCCTGTTCACCAGCTGTCAGCAGCAGCGATATGGAGGCTGCCTGAACCGATACTTTACCGTGGGTGACGCTGATGATGACCCGGTTTGGATCGGAGTTATTATCCACATTAAAGGCTGTGCCCAGCACTTTTACTTCCAGGTCATTGACGGATACGATAAACGGCCGCGTTTTGTCGGGCGCTACTTCGAAGTATGCTTCTCCGCGCAACGCCAAACGACGTTCTTTTTTGTTGAAACCTGCCTGTACCGTCAGCCCAGAGTTTCGGTTCAGGGTAATCTGACTGCCATCAGCCAGCGTATGCGACTGTACCTCGGTCGGTAGCGTGGCCATTTGGATGGGGAGTTGACCTGTATCTGGCATTTGCCACCAATAAATGGCCGTAACCAGCAGGGCCACTGCCGCTGCGATGGCATAAGGCATAAAAGCCCGCCATGACATACGCGGCGTATGTGTGCGTGCAATGCGTGCATTCACTTTTTCCAGGGCCTTTTCGGTGTCAAAATGTTGCATATCACGTTGCTTTACTTCAGGCGCCAGCGCCCAAAGGCGAGCCAATTGAGATTTATATGCCTGATTATCAGGACTTTCCCCCAACCAGCGCTGTAATTCAGCCGCTTCGTCCCTGGTAATTTCGCCGGAAAGTTCCTTGGCGATCAGGTCATCTATATGTTCGTGCATTGGCTGCATAATTTGTCGTTTGTTGTTAGAGAATGGCATAGACACAAACCAGGCTGACCAGGAAATCGGCCAGTCTGAGGCGCATCAGTCGAAGCGCTTTGCCCATCTGCGACTCTACGGTTTTGATGGAAATTTCGAGTTGATCGGCGATTTCACGGTATTTCAGGGCTTCAAACCGACTCAGTTCGAAGACACTTCTGCATTGCGGCGGCAATTCGCGCAGGGCTGCTTCCAGTCGTTCCTTCAATTCCGGTAAAGTGTCGGCCGGATGTTCAAAATCGTTGTTCAACGGTAATGATTTAAATTGATGATACTTGTCGCGCGATTGCGCATGTCGAATGCGGTTCAAGCCTGCATGATAGACCATTTTATATAGGTAAGCCTTGACCGACCAGCGTATATCCAGGGTGTCGCGGCGTTCCCACAGTTTCACAAATGCATTTTGAACCAAATCTTCCGCCTCGTCAGGATCACCCTCGGTGAGTCCTGACGCATACTGACACAACGGCTCGTAGTACCTTCGGAAGATAGCGTCGAAGGCTTGTTTGTCGCCCCGACGAATAGCCGCTGATTCCTGATTTATTTCTTTTAATTCCAAAACTATAACGGGTTCGTTTTCACTGAGACACGCGAAGCGGGTTTTACCCTGTGATTATTTGTGGAATTGGTGAATTGGTTATTTGTTGAAAGTTGAAGTAGTTGAAAGTTGAAATGTTGAAGTAGTTGAAGGTTGAACAGATAACTCCCAAACCCAAGGGGTGTCATCCTGAACGAAGTGAAGGATCTGCGACCCACGAAGCGAAAATTCTCACTACTGTTTAGCCAGATCCTTCACTTCGTTCAGGATGACATTTTTTGAGGTTGTAGTCAGTTCATTCAACCTCCAACTACTTCAACAACCTTCAACTTTCAACTACTTCAACTTTCAACTACTTCAACTTTCAACAAATAACCAAATAACCAATCCCACACAGGGTAAAACCCTTCTCGCGTGTCTCAGTACGATTTTCAGCACATAACGGGTGCGTCATTCAATCATCGAAGCGCCGTCCGGAAGGCGCTTCTTTCACCCGTTTTGACACCTTATTTACTAGACTATGCGATATTTCAAACTGGCTATTGCGCTCGTGTTGGCGCAGGCCCTGCATTTGCTTTTGTTTCCGTTTGTGGCTGATGCACAAACGCCACTTCACCAAACCATTAAAGGTGTGGTGCTCGATAAAGTCCTGAAAGCCCCGCTTGCCGGGGCGACCATCAGGCTGTTGAGTGTTGAGCCAGCCCAAGGCGCCATTTCGGATGAAAATGGCCGTTTCAGGATTGAGCAGATCCCCGTTGGCCAGCATATTTTACAAGTGACTTTTATGGGCTACAAAGATGCTGTTATACCCAATATTACCCTCAATTCGGGCAAGGAAACTGAATTAAACATCGAAATGGAGGAGAATATCATTTCGGGCAAGGAGGTGGTCATTACGGCCAGGGTTGAGAAACAAAAACCCCTGAATGAACTGGCTGCCGTCAGTGCACGTACTTTTTCGGTGGAAGAAACACGCCGATTTGCAGCAGCCGTGAACGACCCCGCGCGCATGGCCTCGTCTTTTGCGGGTGTGTCTATGCCCGCAGATGGCAACAACATTATCGTGATTCGCGGTAATGCCCCGAATGGCCTGTTGTGGCGCATGGAAGGGGTGGATATTCCCAATCCCAACCACTTTTCCAATGCCGGTTCGTCGGGCGGCGGTATTTCGATCCTGAGCGCCCAGTTGCTGACCAACTCCGATTTCATGACCGGAGCATTTCCGGCTGAATATGGTAATGCACTTTCCGGTGTGTTCGACCTGAAACTCAGAAAAGGCAACAGCGACCGCCGCGAATACACTATTCAGGCCGGTGTGCTGGGCCTCGACGCTGCGGCAGAAGGCCCTATGCGCCTCGGCAAAAACAATGGGTCGTACCTGATCAATTACCGCTATTCCACATTGTCTGTCCTGGCCAAACTGGGCGTTCCGCTGGGCGATGCCACCACGAACTTCCAGGACCTGTCTTTCAACCTGTGGATGCCCGCCGGCAAGGCCGGAGTCTTCACCCTCTTTGGCATGGGCGGCAAAAGCGACCAGCGATACCTCGGAAAAAAAGATTCCATCGCCTGGGATGAAAATATTGACCACCAATTTGACGGGCTGTTTTTAGCCAATTCCGGCGTTTCAGGCATCACGCACAGTTTGCTGCTCAACGACCGGACTGCCCTGAAAACAGTTGTTGCATTTTCAGCCACCGAAAATGGCGATCAGACCGACCGTTATAATGACCAATACCAACTGTATCGCGTTGCAGACAATTCCTTTATTCAGCAAAAATGGACCGTTTCCAGCACGATTAATCATAAATGGAATAGCAGGCATTTGCTGCGTGCCGGCGCTTATGCGAATTTCATGAATTACCGCCTGGGGCAAAAACAATGGGATAACGAAGCGGCAGAATTGATCGAACAAATCAACGATAAAGGGCAATCTGAAAGCCTCAACGGATTTGCTCAATGGCAATACCGACCATCGGAAAAATGGACCTTCAACGCAGGATTGCACAGCCTCGTTTTACTGCTGAACAATACCTGGTCGCTGGAGCCGCGCGGCTCGGTCAAATATGCCTTCGGCGAGAAACAAACCATCAGCCTGGGTTATGGCAAACACAGCCAAATGCAGCCATTAGGGCAGTATTTTATGAAAATTGAAGACGAAAACGGACAATTGACACAACCCAACAAGCAACTGGGACTGACGCAGGCACACCACGTGGTACTCTCCTACGACCAGAGTTTTAGTGGGAAATGGCATATAAAACCCGAACTTTACTATCAAGCCATAGAGCATGTGCCGGTTAATGCACGCCAGCGCGATGAATTTTCAATATTGAATAATGTTGACGGTTTTAAACCTTTTGCCCTGAAAAACACAGGCACAGGCCGCAACTATGGCCTCGAACTGACCGTTGAAAAATTCCTGCAAAACGGCTTTTATGGTATGCTTTCTTCAGCAGTGTTCAAATCTGAATACCGCGGCAGCGACGGCGTCTGGCACAACACCCGTTTTAATGCCGGAACGGTTTCCAGCCTAGTGGCCGGAAAAGAATGGGCCTGGAATACACATCGAAAAAACCGCAGCATTGGCATCAACCTGAAATTCACGCACTCTGGCGGACTGCGTGAAACGCCGATAGACCTCGAAGCCTCAAAACTGGAAGGTGAAGCCGTTTACGATACGCAGCGAGCCTTTGAAGACATCATGCCCTATTACATGCGTCTGGATGCGGGTGTCAGGTTGAAAAGGAATTACAAAAAGGTTACGACGACACTTTCGTTGGATGCACAGAATGCCACCAATCGGAAAAATGTGTTCGGGCGCTATTACGATGAACGTCAACAAAAAATCATCACCTATTATCAAGCGCCACTGATTCCAATTCTGGCGTACAAACTTGAATTCGGGCGGTAGATGCTCGTGAGGACATTTTTTATTTCCCGCAGAGGGTGTCTCATAAGTCATGAAATCGAGCAAATTAGTTTAACCGCTAATGACGCTAAATACGCTAAGTTTTTGATTTTCAATATTTTGCGTAATTAGCGTCATTAGCGGTTAATCATAAAAAGCTCAGAATCGCTACTTATGAGACAGCCTCTGCGCTTTAAATCTGCGTAATCTGCGGGAAATAATGCGTCAATTACCCGAACTGGCGGGCATAGTTCCACCCCGAAGGTGAGCATTGTAGCCTTTTATCAGCGATTGATACAACAGTTTTCCTTGAACGGCATAGCCAAGTTTGGAATAATGCACAGAATCGGGCGACATGAGGCCGCGTTCTTTCCACTCGGCTGCTGAATTTTCGCCACCGCTCATGTTGTATAAATCCCAGAGGGCATAGCCTTTATCGCGAGCGAATTTTCGGATGATATTGCTCACGTCCACCATATTCGGGTTAAAGCCTTTACCGCGCAGGTAGGAGTCGGCCGGAGTGGTCAGCAGAATACGGGCGGTGCCGCATTGTTCGGCTAATTGTTTGGTCAGGTCTTCCATGGTTTTATAAAAATATCCGGCATCGGGCTTTGCCTGCGCCTCATTCGTACCAAACGAAAGGATAATCAGGTCTGGATTCAATTCGGCGAGTTGTTTGGCGAAATATTTGGCGCGGGAGTAGTCCGAAAATTTAGCGCCATTCACCCCGATGGAATGATATGTCACGCCGGCCAGTTCGTTTTCAAGGCAAATACCGTCTATCGAAAGCATTTTTTGGGTTTTATCCGTTCTGCGCGCGGAAATGGTGGCTTGTCCGACTGGACGGTCGAAATACCATGAGCGGGAATAATCTCCTTCTAAAAACAGGCTGGCCGCCTGTCCGCTCACTTCGTCCACCACTTCCATGTCGTAGGTGATGGGTGTTCGGCGCTGAAAAACCGTCACTTTGGTAAACATTTTGGTTTCCGAAGTTGTGGTATCGCGCAGGCGGATGGTCATTTCCCCCTGATGATTTCTGGCTTCCAGTGAAAAACCGGATATGCCATAAGGCGTTGAATCATCCAGATTTCGTTGGCAGTTTGAGCCATTCCAGCTACAATTGGTATTGATGAGGTAATCGCGCGGCCCGTTTGAACCAGCCAGTTTATAAGGGAAAATCAGTCCGCGGCCGGCGTCGCCAAATTCGCGTTGCAAACGATCGCGCACTTCGCGGGTCAGGTAATTGCCCAGAATATGCGAGTCGCCAATGTGGACAATGCTGATTTTTTTGCCGCCACGCGTACGTTGTTCGGAGAGTTTTTCGAAAAAAGGAGAGAGATAATCCTGCTGGATCAACTGATTATCCGATTGACGGATAAAGTTGTAGCCTACGGTGTCATCTGGCGTGATGGCTACTTCCGGCGCCCTTAATTGCGATTGGCATTGCCCTAGAAATACCACCAGAAAAACAGCGCAAATGAGGAGTCGAAGTCGAAACATAAGCAACGGGGGGATGAGGATTTTGATCAGGATTTACTGGATTTCGGGATTTACGGGATATGTTTTGGGATGGAATTTTCAGTATGCCTTCCTGACGTTATGCAAAAGTAAAAAATTTGGGGATGTTCAGGGTGAATTGGATTACTCAACTCAACCAATGTTGTACTCCAACAGGGCTAATTTTCAGGAAAAATCAAGTAACTGTATCTGAAACAACCCGATGCCGAAGGCATCACAGGTTTATAGCCCTATGATATAGTATTGTTTTGTTCGACCCCGTTGGGGTCGTAGATTTCGTGTTGTGCAATGTTTCTATAAACCTGTCATCCCTTCGGGATATGTTACATATCCGACTAATCAGTTATAAAATCAAGTAAAAACTTAGGCATAGGGTGGAAGGCTGAAGGTAGAGGGCGTTTTTTAACAAGAGGGTCGTTATTTTTGATGAAAAACAAACCAAAAAACCTTCTACCCTCCACCTTTTACCTTCGGCCTAAGTTTTTACCATCGTTTTTATGTGCGCTTCGCGACCGGCCTTTACTTTCTGAGCAGTTTTTCCAGGTAGTGTTCACTGATACCAAAACTGTTTTTCAGGGCATCTACCTGATGCAGGGCAGCTTCGCGCTCGGGTTTTCCCTCCTGCCTGACCGCCGTTATCATGACATTTTTTGGCGTGTGTTCTGTCGAAATAAATTCAAAGACCTTGGTTTGGTAGCCTTCTGATTCGAGCAACAATGCCCGGATGCCATCGGTCAGCATTTCGGCCTGACGTTCCAGTAGAATGCCATGTCGGAGCAGGGGCGCCATTTCGTTGCGGGCCGCCATTTCACGGCGGATTTGTTTGTGGCAACATGGCGCTGCGACGATAATGGGCGCATCCAATCGGATGCCTGTGGCCAAAGCCAGGTCAGTAGCCGTATCGCAGGCATGCAGCGCAATGAGCATGTCCAGGCGTTCAGGGTGAAAGTTGGCTATGTCTTTCGCGACAAACTCCAACCTTTGAAAGCCGACTTTTACGGCGACATCATTGCAAAAATCCACCAGATTTTGGATCATATCAATGCCCGTAATGTGAGGATCGAGTGCGGCGTGGTTTTTCAAAAAATCATACAGCGCAAAAGTCAGGTAGCCTTTTCCCGAACCCATATCAGCGATGACGGGCGACGACGGCAGCGGTTTTTCACGCAATAATGCTGCAATTGTTTCGAGGTATTTATTGATTTGCCGCCATTTATCCTGGGCTGTGGGTAGTATCTTACCTTTGGCGTTACTGATACCGAGCGCATGGAGCCACGGCGAAGCCGGGTCGAGCAGGCGTATTTTGGTTCGGTTGTGCGCCGTGTCAACGGCTGCGCGTTGGGCGTGCCGGGTGGTGCGCAGGTTGTCTTGTCCTGATTTGTTAAACGTCAGGGTCAGGTCTTGCTCGACGCCAAAAAGATCCAGGTGCAACCAGACTGTTCCGGCTTGTTCGGATAAAAAAGCGGTTGCCGTTTCGAGGTCATAATTTTTGACCTCATCGCGGGTTTTGAACCGGTAGGTAAACGCCAGCATCATACCTTTTTTTAACTGAACCGGCCTGATATAAATATTTTTCAGGTCGTCAGGCGCGCTGACCGACGGGCGGCTCAGGGTGCATTTCAGTAATTTTCCTGTTTCAAAAAATTGTCTGAAGTGCTGTATGAATGTTGCTTTAGCGGACATTTAGGAGAATTTAAGGCTAAATAGGTTGTAACTGTTTAAGTCGCTCCCATTTTGGTCAACAAAGGTCTATTTTAGGCCACTCTGCGCCGTTTTTTTCGTCCGATGCGCTGCATCGAACTCAAAAAAGCGGCTTGATTGACCTAAAATCGCCTACTTTTTTGATCCAAAACCGCTGACCTAAAC
>JADZBJ010000399.1 GCA_020852155.1 Saprospiraceae bacterium
AACAACGAATTGCAACATATTCATCATTCATCATTCATCATTCATCATTCATCATTCATCATTCATCATTCATCATTAAAAAACAATGCTTAACATCAAAAACGAAGTCTTGCTCCGGGTTTACATCGTCGCTGCGGTGGTGATGGGGGTGGCTGTTTTGATTTTTTTGCAATTGTTCAGACTGTCGGTAGCCGAAGCGCCCAAATGGGAAGCCAAAGCAGACAGCCTGTATGTGAAATGGGTGGATGCGCCAAGTCAGCGCGGGAATATTCTGGCAGATGATGGCAGTTTGCTCGCGACTTCATTGCCGTTCTTTGACATACACTTTGATGCAAAAGCCGAAGGCTTGAACGATGACATCTTCAACGCTGAAGCGGTAGATAGTCTGGCCTGGCTACTCTCGACCTATATTGACCAACAATATACCCCCGGCGCCTACCGCGACTGGCTGGTTGGACTCCGGCAAGCGCCGCCCAACACACGCGGAATTCGATATGTGCCCATCGCCAAGGATTTGCCCTATGCCAAGGCGCTTTTGGTGAAAAATTTCCCGATTTTCCGGGAAGGACGCTACAAAGGCGGCTTCATCATGGAGCAGAAAAACCGGCGCGAAAGGCCGTTTAAAATCCTGGCCCAACGTACCATCGGCTACACCCGCGAGGGCGCGTTGCCCGTCGGACTGGAAGGCAGTATGAATGGCGTACTGGAGGGCAAAGAAGGCAAGCAACTCATGATTCGCGTGCCGGGCGACGTGTATATCCCCGTCGGCGACCTGGCGGAGATCGAACCCGAAGCCGGCGACGATGTCGTGACAACACTGGACATCAATATTCAGGATGTAGCCGAACGGTCGCTCCTGAATGCCTGCGAAACCCACAACGCCGACCACGGTTGCGCCATCGTCATGGAGGTAAAAACCGGCAAAATCAGGGCTATGGCCAATATCGGCCGCACACCCGACGGCTGGTGGGAAACCTACAACTATGCCGTCGGCGAACGTGTCGAACCCGGCTCAATGTTCAAACTGGCCTCCTTCATGGCCATGCTGGAAAGCGGAAAAATTGACGACCTGGAACAACCGATACCTGTGTTTGGCGGCAAAGTCAAGATTTACGACGAAGAACTGCAAGACGCCGAACCACATGGCCGCGATACGATGACCATTCGCGAGGTATTTGCCAAATCATCGAACGTCGGTACGGCAACACTCGTACAACAGTTTTTCAAAGCAAATCCCGGCGCTTTTGTGGAGCAAATCCGCGATTTCGGGCTTGATCTGCCGACCAATATCGAATTGGGCGGTGAAGAAGCGCCCATCGTTAAAAATCCCGCCGACCCGAAAAGCGAATGGAGCGGCACGTCATTGCCCTGGATGAGCATCGGCTACGAACTGTTGCTCACACCCTTGCAAATGCTGACTTTTTATAATGCAGTTGCCAACGACGGGCGCATGATGAAACCCTATATCGTACAACGCACCGAACGCTACGGCGAAATCGTCAAGGAATTTCGTCCGACGGTTGTCAAACGCAGTATTGCTTCAAAGTCAACGATCAATAAAGCACGCGAACTACTCAAAGAAGTCGTGAAAAGCGGTACAGCCGAAGGCATACGCTCTGCAAACTTCGATATGGCGGGCAAAACCGGTACAGCGCAGCTGAATTACCACAAATTCAAAGCCTCCAAAGGCATTCGCCACCAGGCAGGGTTTTGTGGTTATTTTCCGGCTGACGCACCTGTTTATTCTTGCATTGTGGTGATCAGCGAACCCGAACGCGGCGGCTACCACGGCGCAGAAGTAGCAGCGCCCGTTTTCAGGGCCATTGCTGAAAAATGCTTTGCCATGAAGCCGGAATTACACCGTCCGGTCAATGCCGAAAAACCGATCGCTTTGAAAGCAGGGCAGTTACCCAGCTACGATGCGGGTTTAAAAGACGACCTCAAAAGCAGCCTGCGTTGGCTCAACCTGGATTATCAGCCAGACGCTGACCTGCACGACTGGACAGTGATCGTTGCCAAAGATAGCCTGGGATTAAGCCTGCAAAACCGCGTAGTGGGCGATAAAGCCATCCCTTCAGTCATCGGTATGGGACTGAAAGACGCCATGTATCTGTTGGAAAACCGCGGCTGCAAGGTGCGTGTGGAAGGTGTAGGAAAAGTCAGACGTCAAAGCCTGACGCCTGGCACCAGGGCTAATGGACAGACTTGTGTACTCTTTTTGGAATAAAATTTACTCAAACGCATGAAAAACATCACCACATACCCACAACCATCCTTCGCCCGACCATTCGCCGGCGCGCTGCCGATGCTGTTGTGCCTGTTGGGGATGTTGATGGGTAGTACCAGTGCAAGGGCAGATCAGATTAATGTGCAGTATCAAAGGGCACAAAAAACGATCACAGATAACAGTGCTTTATTCAGTTCCATCAACTTGAAATTAAAGCAAGGCAAGTGGAAATTTTCAACGAAAAAGCCTGAAAAAAAACCATATAGTGCAGAAAAAGCATTGTTAATTTTTCTACTTTTTCTGTCTGCTTTAGCCCTGATAACGACTCCCGCACTGTATAACGTCATTGCTCTGGGAATGCCGGAAATGGCGACCAGTTTTACAACGAAGTGGGTGATTTTGTGGCTATTAGGAATAATAGGTGCGTACTTGGGTTTAAGGCATATCAACAAACTTCAAAAACAACATCAGTCAACTACTAAAAGATAATATTCTCAATGAAAAGCATCGCCACATACCCACAACCATCCTTCGCCCGGCCATTCGCCGGCGCGCTGCCGATGTTGTTGTGCCTGTTGGGGATGTTGATGGGTAGTACCAGCGCAAGGGCAGATCAGATTAATGTGCAGTATCAGGCTTTTCGGAACGAAGTTTTAAACAACAAGCCATTGATGGCCAAGTCCAAAAAATGGTTAGAAAGCAAGTGGAAGTCTGGCAAAACAAAGGATTCCAGTAAAAACAAGACCACTGAAAACAAGAAAAAAGGGAAAGCAGTCTTGGTATTACTTATTGTGCTGTTTTCACTGATTTTACTGTTTGCAGGGCTTTTCCTTTTCGCCCTTCACACATTATACCCGGTTGATCCAGACGAAACAAGGCCCTACTTCATGATGGCAATCGGAAGTATTCTGGGATTGATTATTACTGGAATAAAGTTACGTCGCCTAAACAAACCCGAAGCCGAAACCCGCACCAAACCTATTCGAAAAGTCAACTAAATCACGCATTCACCCAATCACTCATTCACCCAATCACTCATTAAAAAATGACCCTTCGTCAACTTCTTCACCAGATCGCCGTCAGTCAAACCACTGGCGATCTCGACATCGAAATCGGCACTGTCCGTTTCGATAGTCGCGCCGTACAGCAGGGCGACCTGTTCGTTGCGGTGCGCGGTGCAGGTGTTGACGGGCATCAATTTATAGCCAAAGCCCTTGAAAATGGCGCAGCAGCCATTGTTTGTGAGCAGGCGCCGGAAATCGTCCTTTCAGTACCTGTTGTGGTTGTACCCGACAGCGCCGAAACACTCGGCCAGATGGCGAACAACTTCTACCATCAGCCTTCGAGACAACTGGCGCTGGTCGGCGTAACCGGCACCAACGGCAAAACCACGACCGTAACGCTGCTGTGGCAGTTGTTCACACGCCTGGGTTTCCGCTGCGGTTTGATTGGCACCGTCGAAAACAGAATCGGCGACCGCATCGTATCCAGCACACACACCACCCCCGACGCTGTTCGCCTGCATGAATTACTGCGCGAAATGGCCGACGCCGGATGCACCTATGTATTTATGGAGGTCAGCAGTCATGCCGTTCACCAACGCCGAATAGCCGGGGCGGTTTTTGCCGGAGGCATTTTCAGCAACCTCACGCACGACCACCTCGACTACCATAAAACCTTCGCAGAATACCGCGACGCCAAGAAAAAATTCTTCGACGACCTGGCCAAAACGGCTTTTGCATTAACCAATGCCGACGATCGCAACGGACAGATCATGTTGCAAAATACCAAGGCAAAACGCCTGACTTACGGACTGAAAAGCGTGGCTGATTTTAAGGCAAAAATCATCGAAAACAGCCTGAATGGCTTGCACCTCGAATTGGATGGCGCAGAAATTCACGCCCGGATGATCGGCGAATTCAACGCCTACAACCTGACAGCCGCTTACGCCGTAGCCCGATGCCTCGCGCCCGATGCCATTGGTAAAGACGAATTGCTGGCCGCCCTCAGCGACCTGCGCGGTGCAGAAGGCCGGTTTGATTATATCCAGCACCCTTCCAAAAAAGGATGCATTGGTATCGTGGATTACGCCCACACACCCGACGCGCTGGAAAAAGTGCTGGAAACCATTCAAAAACTGAAACGCAAAAACAGCAGGGTAATTACCGTCACCGGCGCAGGTGGCGACCGGGACAAAACCAAACGTCCCGTCATGGCGCAGGTTTCGGCCCGACTCAGCGACCAACTGATCCTGACCAGCGACAACCCGCGCACGGAAGACCCCGCTGCGATTTTGAAAGACATGGAGGCTGGCCTGGATGCCGAAGGAGAGAAAAAAACGCTTGTTATCGCCGACCGCGAGCAAGCCATCAAAACTGCTGTCAAACTGGCCAATGCCGACGATGTGATTTTGATTGCCGGAAAAGGCCATGAAAAATATCAGGACATCATGGGCGTAAAACACCCGTTCGACGACAAAATGATGTTGTCGAAATATTTTGAAGCATAAAACGGGCAAGCGCCCGACGAAGATAAAATAGTGGAGGGACTACTATTTGAAGTTGAGTGGCCAAGGGACGATGCAAGATCGTCCCGAAGCCAACCTTTAAACCAGGATTTAAGTGATTTTGGCAATTTTCAGGATTGATTTTCTTGATTTTCAAGGATTTACAGACAAAAAATTCAAAACCACTTTACATCAACTATTGACATTGAACTAACCACTTTATCATGCTGGTACACCTGTTCGAATACCTGAAAAAAACATACGACCTGCCGGGAGCGGGCCTGTTTCAGTATATCTCGTTTCGAGCAGGCGTAGCCTTGATTATGTCTTTGCTGATTTCCTTAGTGATCGGCAAGCGCATCATTGACTGGCTGCGTCGCCTGCAAATTGGTGAAACAGTGCGCGACCTGGGTTTGGCTGGCCAGACATCCAAGGCAGGAACACCGACGATGGGCGGCATCATCATCGTGGCGGCAACACTGGTACCATGCTTGTTGATGGCGCGCCTTGATAACACTTATGTGCTGTTGATGCTTTTTTGTACCATCTGGATGTTTGCCATTGGCTTTCTGGATGACTACATCAAGGTGTTTAAAAAAGACAAGGAAGGCCTGAAGGGCCGATTTAAAATATTGGGTCAGGTGGGGCTTGGTCTGATCGTCGGTATGACCATGCTGATGAATGATGATGTCGTAGTGCGCCTGGAACCGGAAATGGCAGCCCAGGGCGGTTATCGCGTGATGGAAACGCGTTTTGTGAAAGACCTGACGCAACCGAATACTTACAAGGAAATGGTGTATGTCAAAGCGCCGATCACCAACGTGCCTTTTTTAAAAAATAATGAACTGGACTATTCCCGTTTTCTGTGGTTTTTGGGTGATAACGCACGCAAATGGAGTGAAATGTTCTTTGTTATCATGGTCATATTGGTCATTACTGCCGTCAGTAACGGCGCAAACCTGACCGATGGGCTGGACGGATTAGCGGCGGGTGTTTCGGCCATTGTGATTACGGCACTGGGCATACTGGCTTATTTGAGCGGCAACTCGGTTGCGGCGGATTTTTTG
>JADZBJ010000400.1 GCA_020852155.1 Saprospiraceae bacterium
CGCCGAGCAGAATTAAATTTTTCGAGAGCAGGCCAAAATCCAATTCCCGAACACACTCTTAGCGTTTAACGACCATCATCACAGGCCGGAATCCGGTGGTACAGCGGGCTTTTTCAGGGTGTTGAATATTCACAACGCCGACCTGCATATAGAAAGGACTGTCGTTCCAGGAGCCGCCTTTGATGATTTTATAATCAGCGTAGCGCTCCGGTGGAAAAGTCAGGGTCAGGTGGCAAAATGCTTCAGGGTTTAAGGTGTAGTTTTCGCCTAATTTTTGAATTAAAACTGCCAGTTGGTCCGCATCTACGACATAAAAATCGGATGTCCATTCGGCTACGTTGCCTGCCATTTGATACAGCCCTGAACTGCCGGGATCGAACGATTTGACCGGGGCGGTATAAGAAAATCCATCGGAGGCATAAGCCGTCAGGTGGTAATTTTCAGGCATTCGGACGGGGCCGCTGTTGCATTTGAAAGACTGCGTACCTGTTTTTTTATCCACTTGAAAAAACTGCCCGTCCCACGGATAAATCCGGCGATCAACAATAACTTCATCGTTCTTCTTCTCCTTTTTTTTCGGCGGGATGCCAAGGCCCAGGGCCGCATATTCCCATTCAGCAGCAGTGGGCAGACGAAACTCAACGCGGTAGTTGGAATTTTTCAGTAAATCATTCACAACCCGCGTTTTCCAGGCGCAATATTGGACGGCCTGCTGGTAGGTAATGCCAACGATAGGGTAGGATTCATACCTTTTCGCATTAAAATAGCGATCCTGCATGGGCTGATTGAAGGAGTAAGGGAAATCAGTCATCCACACGGTCGAGTCGTATCGGTTGGCGGCGTCGCCGGTTTCGCTCAGGAAGGTTTTATACTCCTGAACGCTCACCTCATAGCGGTTAATGTTGAAGGAGCCGACGGTTGATCTTTGCGGGATGCCCAATTGAAGGCTGTCGCAGCCGTTGTGTATTTTTTGTACAAAAATGCCGCCTTCCAGAAAGACATAATCCGATAACACCTTGCGCACAGGTGCCGGCAATTCGCTGATGGGTAATGATTGTGCAGTAACCATGCTGCTAAAAAGCAGCACAAACAACGCGAGGCTATATTTCATTTTACAAAAATTTATTTAGCAAAAGCCCCACTCATTCACTCACTCACGCATTCACTCATTCACTCATTCACTCATTCACTTCCCCCAAAGGTTGTATTTCAGGATGCAGTAAATGGCCCTGAAACCGTCGCGCCAGCCAATTTTTTTGCCTTCGGCATAAGAGCGCCCGTAGTAGGACATGCCGACTTCGTAAATGCGAATATCCGGAATGCGGCTGATTTTGGCTGTAACCTCCGGTTCGAAACCAAAGCGGCGTTCTTTAAGATCGAGGCCCTTCAGCATTTGGGCATCGAACAGTTTGTAGCAGGTTTCCATGTCCGTCAGGTTCAGGTTGGTGAACATGTTGGAAATAAACGTGAGAAACTTGTTGCCGATGCTGTGCCAGAAGAATAAAATCCGGTGCGGGCGACCACCCATGAAACGCGAGCCAAAAACGACATCTGCAAAGCCGCTCAGGATGGGGCGAAGCAGGATGTTGTATTCTTCCGGGTCGTATTCCAGGTCGGCGTCCTGAATGATGATGTATTTCCCCGTGGCATTGCGGATGCCCGTGTGCAAGGCAGCGCCTTTACCCATATTGACTTCATGGGCAGCATATTGAATATTGAGGTCCGGATTGGCGGCCATGTAGCGTTTGATAGCGCCTTCGGTATCGTCCTTCGAACAGTCGTTGGTGATGATAATTTCTTTCTCGATGCCATCTATGAGCTGTACTGCCTTGACCTTGTCGAGGATGCGATGAATGGTTCGTTCTTCGTTGTACGCCGGGATGACTATGGATAACTTTACGCTCATAGTGACTTGAAACCTATTTTTGCCACAAAACAACAGCTAAACATGGACAATCTATCGAAAAAAGCCGATTCTGCCATAATTCACCTGAATAATGCCGGCGCAAGCCTGCCGCCAGCGTCCGTACTAAAGGCCATGACGGACTATTTGACCCTCGAAACCGAGATTGGCGGCTACGAAGCGGCAGACCTGAAAACGGCTGAAATTCGACGATTTTATACTTCAACAGCGCGTTTATTGAATGCCAAACCAGAAAATATCGCTTTTTGCGGCAGTGCGACGGATGCCTTTTCACGCGCCCTGAGTTCAATTGTCTGGAAACCTGGCGATGTGGTGTTGACAACTGAAAATGACTACGCTTCCAATCAAATTGCCTTTTTAGCGCTTCAAAAACGATATGGAATAAGTCTCGTGCGTGCAAAGGACATACCCGCTGGCGGCGTAGATGTGGAAGACATGGCGCGTTTGATTCAGCAGCACCACCCGCGACTGGTGGCCGTAACGCATGTGCCGACCAACAGCGGACTGATACAGCCTGTGGAAGCCATTGGTCGGCTGTGCCGCGCTGAAGGTTGTTTGTACCTCGTAGATGCCTGTCAGTCGGCTGGTCAAATGCCTTTGGATGTGCAGGAAATCGGCTGTGATTTTTTATCGGCAACCCTGCGCAAATACCTTCGGGGGCCGCGTGGCGCGGGATTTTTATACGCGTCAGATCGCGTGCTGAAAGACGGCTACGAACTGGCCATACCTGATATGCGCGCCGCAACCTGGACTTCGGCGGACGAATACGTGACGCAACCAGGCGCGCAGCGATTTGAATACTGGGAAATGCCCATCGCTTTGGTCCTGGGTAGCACCGCCGCCATAGATCATGCCCTGGAGCGCGGACTGCCACAAATCCATCAACGCATCAATCACCTGTCTGACTTGTGCCGCAATCTGTTGCAGGAAATTCCGGGCGTTGCGGTGCTGGACAAGGGCGAACACCTTTGCGGAATTGTCACGGCACATGCCGCACACTGGGAACCGGCCTCTTTGATGGCAGCCCTGAAAGCACAGCGAATCAACTGCCGTATTTCACCTTTGGTGGCGGCTCAAATTGATTTCAGGAAAAAAGGCGTGGAATGGGCGCTGCGTATTTCACCACACGAATACAACACGGAAGTGGAGATTTTGAAAGCGGTAGAAGTTTTTGGGAGTTATGAGTTATGAGTTATGAGTTTTTTCACCATTTACACATTTTGAAAAAACTCATAACTCATAACTCATAACTCATACTCACATCCCCAACGTTCCCAGTTTTTCTTCCGTTTTGCGGAGTCGTTCGCGGCAGAATGTCACGAGTTCGTGGGCGCGGGCTACGTCTGTTTCCAGGCTGTCGAGGTCAGGATTGTCTTGTTGCAAACGCTGTAAAATCACTTGTAATTCGTCCCAGGCCGTTTGGTAAGACAGATTGGAGTCGTTTTCGGGCGCTGCTGATTTCTTTTTCATCCTGAAAAGGCTATTGAGCGTTACGAGGTTCCACCTGCGTCAGGATAGCGCCGGCAAAGCGTTCCTTCAATCCTGATAAAAAGGCAAGTGCTTCCTGATCTGTTGCACGAATGGTGCTTTTGGCGTTAAAAACGGCAATAACACTATCGGCGTAAGGCAAGAGTTCCTGCATGTCTGAATATTTACCCAAAGCAGCGGCTTCCATGAGAATGAAGTCGTAATGCTGGCGCAAAGTTTCCAAAAAAGACGAAAACTGATCGTGGTGCAACAGTTCGCTGGGCGAGCGATGAAGTCCGGTGTTACCCAAAACATCCACCATAGGAGAATCGGCTTCGGAAGCGGATTTTGATTTTAAGGCAAAAACTTCAGCCAGACCGGACGATTTCAGGGCATTGTTCAGAAATGCCTGTTGCGCTGTCGGATGATCGGTAAACGCTTCCGGCAGGGGTTGTTTGAAATTAGTATCGAGGAACAGGACTTTTTTATTGTTAAAAGCCAGCGAATGCGCCAGGGCTAATGCCGAGAATGTTTTACCTTCTTTTTCGCGGGTGCTGACCAGCAAAAACGTTCGATTGTCCGGGCGATTGAGCAGTTGTGTCCTGATTTTGCGAAGCGTTTCGCGGAATGGCATGAAAGCGGCGGCGTTGCCTTTAAACACGGCGGCCATATCCAGTCCTTTCAGCGGAATCGCCGGCACAGCGCCCAACTGTGAAAGTCCGCCGCTCATACGGCGGAATCGGTCGGCTGATTGCAGGCTGCTATCGAGGTAGGCCAGCACCAGAATACCGATGGTGGTCAGGGTGCCGAACACGATAGCCGCGAAAATACTGATGAGCGTACGACGGTCAGGTTCGGGCCATTCCGGCAGTTGCGCATTTTCGACGATACTGAGTTTGCTTTCGGTGTTTTCGAGGGCTAATTTGGCTTCGATCAATTCTTTGTTGACTTTATCAAACTCCAGCAGGGCGCGTTCTTCGTCGGTTTTCAATTTGGTGGCCACCTCATCATTTACAACCATGGGTGTGAGTTTGCTTTTCAGCGCCCAGATTTCCGAATTGAGTTTGGCGTAGCTTTGTTCCGCGTCAATTTTATCCATTTCAGTGCTCACTTTCTCCTTGTAGATGTCTTCGCGGGTGTTTTTGGATTCGTCGGTGCGGAGTTTGCCTTGTACGCGGGCTGACGAGCGTATTGCATTGTCCAGGTCGGTACGGGCTTCGCTAAGTTCGGCTTCGATTTCAGGGTCTTTGCCTTTGGAAGCGAGGCTTTTTTGTGTGAGTTCGCGTACACGGTCGAATTGTTCGGCGGTGGCGCTTTTTTCTTCAATACGGCCTTTGACTTCTTCGGCGTCGCGCGTGCTGCGGTCGTTCATGTGGCGATCGAGGCGTGTGACGGATTCGGCGGCGGCTTGTTTGCGGGCTGCTGCGCGCTGACGTTGCGTTTCGAGGTCGCGGATTTGAGCGACGAGTTCTTCGCTCTGGCGGCCCAGCACTGGCAAGCCTTTCGCTTTGAGGTATTGGAATTTCAGGTCAACGATAGAGTCCACAACGGCCATTTTTTCAGTAGCCAGTTTGGTGTATGATTCTACGTTTTTGCGTTTTTCGCGCAGCGCCAGATTTTGATAATACGTCATGAAACATTTGACATAAGCGTCGGCCATGTACTGGGCCAGGTCGCCTTTGTCTGTTATCATGTCAATCTGGAGATAGTCTGTGGCCGATTTACGGCCGAGGGTCAACGAGCGCAAAATGGCATCGTGGTCATAACCATAAGCCCTGGCAATTTTGTCGAGGAGGTAATCAAACTGCGGTGAAAACGAGGGGTCGGTGATACTGTCTAACTGAATTTTCTGCAATTCAGCGACGAGCTGATTTTTCTCTTCTTCTGAAAATTTGGACAAACCCTGATTGGGTTGACGAAATGGCTGGCTTTTGCTCTCTTCGCCGACGCCCAGATCGTGCTTCAATATTTTAATGGTTAAAATCTTGACACTGGAGCGCGATTTGGCAAATTCCATGAGGTTGGAAAATGCGTTTTCAACTTGATATTGCTGAACGAACGCGTCGGAATTGTCAGAATTGATCCCTTTGTAATTGACGATACCAGTCGAAAGCAACACCGTGGATTTATAGCGTTCGGGCCGTAATCCAATTAAAAAAAACGTCAAAACAGCGGCCACAGCCATCGCGCCGACAATGATCCATTTACGGCGCAATAAAAGTCGCAGGAGGTATCCAAAATCCATGTAAGCAATCGGTTGAGATAGTTCCGATTACGCAAAGGTAGTGCCAAGTTTACACAACCTCTTAATCCCTCACAATTTGGCCGTTCATCATGATTTCCATCGTGCGCATCTTGGAAGTCGTCGGGTCGAAATCGGAGTTGCCATCGCGCGAGGCGCCTTCAGCGACCATGATTTCCAGGTCTTCGTTGATGGTGGTCACGGCGCGCATGACCTGGCCACGGCCTACTTTGGTCTGGGCGATCACCTGGTGGTCAATCAATTCGCCGTTCATTTTGAAAGTAGCCAGCGTATAGGAGTAGTTCAGCAGTTCGGCTTTCCACCACACCAGCGCGATGAAACCTTCGGCATCTTCAATAGCGAAGCAAGGAACGAACTCCGTAAACTCGTCTTCTTCTTCAATGCCTTCAATCGGAAATATGAATTGACGAATCATGTCGCCAGACAGAGGCTCGTTTTCAGTGCTGAACGTGTGATGCGTGTCTTCGCCCAGGGTAATAGGCATACTGACAATCGGAAATTTTGAGGCGAAATCGGGAAAAGTAATCATGAAAAAATACCCGGAACCAAAGCCGGATTTAAGAGGTTGTTTAATACGTTTTCAGGCTTGAATGGCCTGGTTTTTCGGGCTAATAAAAATCATGTCAGCGCAAGGTGATCTGTCGGGTTTGGTCTGAAAGCGCTTCAATAGTCAGGTGGACAACATCCGTTGGCAAAAGCGGTTCAATGACCTGCGGCCATTCAATGAAGCAATACCAGGGATCTTCCAGCAAATCCTCGATGCCTATGTCCAGGGCCTCCTGCGTATTTCGAAGCCTGTACAAGTCCAGGTGATGCAGCAGGCATTCAGCGCTTTCGGCGTTGACATAGCTGTATTGATTGACCAATGAAAACGTCGGACTGGCAGTATTTTCACGGACGCCCAAATGCGTTGCAATGGCTTTGACCAAAGTTGTTTTTCCAGCGCCCATGTCACCGTACAGCGCGATTTTCCGGCGGCTTCCAAAAGCGTCAAGCAGAGGCTTGACCACGTCGGGCAGGGCCTCGATTTGAACTATTTTAAAGACTTGGTTCGACATCTGTCCTTTGAGCCTGTTTATAAATTGGCCGCAAAATTACTGTAACAGCTTGAGAATGCACGTTCAAACTATTTTTGTGAAAAAATAACTACATGAGAGACCTCCGATATTTGTTAGCCTACGTCGTGCCGTTAACAGCATTCATGGCCGTTTCCCTGAAAGGCATTTGGGTATGGAGTACAGTCCTGTTTGTATTCGTTTTGGTGCCTCTGCTGGAGTGGTTATTGCCTCAAAGCAGCCAAAACACCGCGCCCGAAGACGAAGATCGTCGCTCTGGTGTGTTGTTTTTCGACCTGCTCCTGTATGCCAATTTACCCATTGTTTACGGGCTATGTTTTATGGCTTTTCAGGTCGTTTCATCGGCCTCGCTCACCTGGAGCGAATATGTGGGTATTGCCTTGTCTGTCGGAATTGTCGTTGGCGCCAATGGCATCAATGTGGCCCACGAACTCGGCCATCGAAACAGCGTTTTTGAACAAAATCTGGCTAAAATACTGTTGCTTCCAGCGCTTTATCAGCATTTTATTATCGAACACAATCGAGGCCACCACAAACATGTAGCCACCGATGCCGACCCGGCTACGGCGCGCTTCGGCGAGTGGGTTTTCACGTTCTGGGGGCGTTCGGTTACCGGCAGTTGGCGCAACGCCTGGCAACTCGAGCGCGAGCGCCTGCAACGTCAGGGCCAAACCGTCTGGAGCATGGACAACATGATGCTTCGTTTTATCGTCTATCAAGCGCTTTGGCTGATAACCGTCGGTTGGTTGTTCAACCTGAAAGGACTTTTCATGGCCCTGGCAGCGGCTATTATCGGCTTTTTATTGCTCGAAACCGTCAATTACATTGAACATTACGGCTTACGGCGGCGTTTGCTGGCCTCCGGTCGTTACGAGCCGGTCAGTCCGGCGCATTCCTGGAACAGCAACCACGAAATGGGGAGAATTATGCTGTACGAACTCACGCGCCACAGCGATCACCATTACAAGGCCACCAGAAAATACCAGATTCTGAGGCACATGGATGAAAGCCCACAACTGCCGTTGGGTTATCCGGGTTCTATTCTGCTGGCGCTGGTTCCGCCGGTGTGGTTTGCCGTGATGAATCGCAGGGTGAAAATTTTGAATGACTCGCGTCTGTAAATCCTTGGAAATCACTTAAATCCGGGTGTAAAACCTGATATTTGCGCCCCTGAATTTACACACACTCGCTTCCGCGCTATAACATGAAAGTTACCGAACATTTCCAGAAAGCCAAAGGCAAAACGCTCATCTCCTTTGAAGTCCTGCCCCCGCTGAAAGGCGGCAGTATGCAAGCCATTTTCAATACGCTTGACGCGTTGATGGAATTCAAACCGCCCTTCATTGATGTGACCTATCACCGTGAGGAGTTTATCTATAAAAAACGTCCGTCGGGTTATTATGAAAAAACGGCGATTCGCAAGCGCCCCGGCACCGTCGGTATTTGTGCGGCCATCATGCACCGCTATGGTGTGGATGCCGTTCCGCACCTGATTTGTGGCGGCTTTTCGGTGGATGAAACGGAAAATGCCTTGATTGACCTCAATTTTTTGGGCATCAACAATGTACTGGCGCTGCGCGGCGACGCCCGGCAGTTCGAAGACAAATTCGTTGCCGAAGAACACGGCCACAAATACGCCCTGGATCTGGTGAAACAAATTCAGGACATCAACGAAGGTCGTTACCTCGACCAGACCATTCAAAATGGTGAACCTACCGATTTCTGTATCGGCGTGGCTGGTTACCCGGAAAAACACTTTGAATCGCCAAACCTGGCCACCGACCTGCACTACACCAAAGCCAAGGTGGATGCCGGAGCAGATTACATCGTGACGCAGATGTTTTTCGACAATCAAAAATATTTCGATTACGTGGCTGAATGTCGCGCCGCAGGCATCGACGTACCAATTGTAGCGGGTTTGAAACCGCTCACCCGTCGCTACCAGTTGAACTCCATTCCGCGCAAGTTTTTTATCAATATTCCGGAAGACCTCGTTCGGGAAGTGATGAAGGCCAAAGACGATGCTGCCGTTCAGCAAATTGGTATTGAATGGTGTATTGAGCAGTCAAAAGCCCTTAAAAAAGCAGGAGTACCTTGTTTGCATCTTTACACGATGGGCGATACCGAAACCAGTCGAAAAATCGCTTCGGCAGTGTAGTTGCTTGCTCTAAACATTTCGTTAATTCATCGAAACCTGAAAGGATGCCCATGCGTTTCTTTCAGATTGTGCGTTAAGCAACGAATTGTTCCACGCAAAAATCCATTTATGTACCGTTTTTATTTGCTGTTGTTTTCATGGTTAATCAGCGCAGGAACTGCCTGGGCGCAATCCAATGCCGATTGCAATTCCGCCATGGACATTTGTGAAAAGAAAACTTACCAGATCAACAAGGCTGGCGGCGAAGGGAAAGACACGCGGGAAGCCGACTTCATTTCCTGCTTTATGAATGGCGACAATCATGGCCAGGCTGAAGAAAACTCTACCTGGATTCGCTTTGAAATCGCCCAAAAAGGCACGCTCGGTTTTGCCATTACGCCACATCGTATCCGCGACGATATTGATTTTGTGGTGTATCGCCTGGGCCCTGACGGCACTTGCCAAAGTAAAAAAATCGTACGCTGCATGGCCGCAGGCGACACTGAAGAAAGTGCCCTGACCAGCGATTGCATGGGCCGAACAGGCCTGCGCGACGGCGAAACAGAATCCAGCGAAGACGCCGGTTGCGCCGACATCGGCGACAACGCCTGGCTCAGTCCGCTGAGGGTCGAAAAAGGGGAAAAATATCTTTTGCTGGTCAGCAACGTTACCTCACGCGGCCCCGGATTCAGCATTGATTTTTATGGCACGGCCATGTTGCCCTGCGACAAAAAACCAACGCCCAAACCTGACAAACCCAAACCGCCCAAGCCGGAGCCTAAACCCAAGGTGGAAAAACCCGCCACGCCGCCTGTTGTGATCGCTACACCGCCGCCAACGACCATCGGCAATCGGGCAGTTAAAGTCACCAACGAAGTCAAAGTAAAAAGCCGGGATTTGAAACTGACCATCTCGGATAGTCAGGTCGAAGACGGCGATATCGTTTCTATCTTTCTGGACGATAAAAAGGTAATTGACCGCGCTTACCTGCGCTCAAAACCCAAATCTTATCAAATCACCATACCTGACGATAACCGCGAACATTACCTGACCATTTTCGCCGACGATTTCGGTCAAGCGGAAATCAATACGGCCAAAATCGTTATTTCTGACGGCCAAAGTGAACAGGTTATCAACTTGCTCGCTGGTCGGGATTCTCAGGAAAGCGTTAAGGTGGTGTTGCAGTGATTGGTTAACTGGTTATTTGTTGAATTGTGTATTTGGTTATTTGTTGGACTGGTTATTTGATTCAACTTTCCAGTTCAACAAATCCCCAAATCCCCAAATATCCAATTACCCAAATAACCAACAACACTAAAAATCTATGCACAAACCACTCCTGTTCGCCATCCTCGTTGCCCTGGCCCTGGGCTGTAATCAGCCAACTCCGGAAGAGGTACAACCATTTGCGCTGTTCAAACTCAAATTCGACCCGAATCAGGAGCGCCTGAATAACCTCGGGCAGCCATCCGGCATCCCCGCCGGACATGCTGCGCAAACGCCGGAGTTCAGGCAGATGAGTCTGCATTATATTGAATTAGCCCCTTCAGCGCTGACATTACTGGGCGCTGGTGCGATTGTCTATAAAGGCGAAGAAACCACCAAAGGCGGCGAAAATGCCGTGGACTTTGACAAGGTTGCCAAAGCAGGCAACAACGAAGTCATTACAGCAGTCGAACTTAAAAACATTCCGCCCGGTACGTACGAATGGATCAGGGCAAGTGTCACTTACCAGAATTACGACATCAAGTTTAACCTCAATGACATTGATTTTGTCGGCGACCTGAAACAGCAAAAAGGAACGGTGGCGTCTTTTGTGGGCTTTAATACCTACATCACCAACATCACGCCGCGCACCAAAACGCTGTCGGTTAACGACGATAAAAAACAGGGCTTTTGGGCCTTTGAAACAAATTTCACCAATCCCTATTCGGCTTATAATCAGGTTACTTCCGGCGAAGCGCCAGCCGGCGCTACCACCGTGGTGAATCCGCTGTTTGCCACCAGTCCTGTGCCGCAAGGCTCCTGTGTCGTGACGGGCAAATTTGCCCAGCCATTGGTCATCACAGGCAATGAAAAGGAAGACCTGACGGTATTGCTTTCCTTTTCGGTCAACAATAGTTTTGAATGGGTGGATGACAACAACAACGGTCAGTTGGACTTCTATGCCAACGGTACAACACCCAACGAAAAAATCGTAGACATGGGCCTCCGCGGACTCATCCCCTCGAAACAATGATGAATTTGGTTATTTGTTGAATTGGTTATTTGTGTAGTTGTTGAATTGGTTATTTGTGTAGTTGTTGAATTGGTTATTCGTGTAATCGGTTATTTGTTGAATTGGAAAGTTGAATCAAATAACCAGTTCCACAAATAACCGAATAACCAACTACACAAATAACCAACTACACAAATAACCAATTCAACAATTACACAATTTTCCCTTCCTTCAATTCCAGCAGCGCCACACATTCGATATGATGTGTATGCGGGAACATATCTACCGGGCGCACCTTGATTACATCGTATTTTTCAGACAATAACAGCACGTCGCGGGCCTGAGTGGCCGGGTTACAACTCACATAGACGATGCGTGGAGCCGCCAGATCGAGTAAAAACTGGACGGCTTTTTCGTGCATGCCTGCACG
>JADZBJ010000401.1 GCA_020852155.1 Saprospiraceae bacterium
GATTGGGCGAAACTGTCATGTTATTTCTGCCGGAGAAAAGCACTTTTACAGCCTTGGAATATTCCACGCCACCGTTTTTATCCATGATTTTCAGGCGATAATAATTGACGCCACTCAACGGTTTTTCATCCCTGAAAATGTAGTCCTGCGAACGGTTCATATCTGATGCCTGGCTTTTGACCTGTCCGATAAATGCCCAGTTTGCTCCATCCGACGAGCGTTCAATCTCGAATCGGTCGTGGTTGATTTCAGAGAAGGTACGCCAGTTGAGGTCAACAAAACTCCCTTTTTGTGATGCCTGAAAGTTGGCTAATTCGATGGGCAATGACGTTGAAGCAACGAAAGTGGCAGAAACAGCGGTGGTTGTTCGCGTTGTCGTGCCGCAATCGCCGGACTGTACGTTCGTTTCCCAGTAAACCTCAAGCACATACGTGCCCGCGCTGCCGTCGGCGGCGAGCGCAGCGGCCAGCAAATCAATTGTACCGCCGGGATTGCCCCATTCCTGGTCGTTCGTACTACAACTGGCTACGCCGCTTCGCCAGCAACCACTGCCGCAGGTGCAAATATTCAAATCCAGGTCCATGACCTGATAACTGCCCGGCGTACCGCCTTGCTTGTACACCCGATAATACATCCGGGCGTCATACACGTCGCACCCGCCATTTTTCCAGGAAAAGAGGTAAGGATCTTCGATGCGGAAGGTACTGGCGTTGGTGATGGTACCCAGATTGGCGCCACTCAGTGTGGTACCCGTACCAGTCTGGTCTTTATAGTTGACCACATTACCATCGAGGTTAACATTGATACTACCGCGCCAGATGCCGGAATTGGCTTCAAGACGGAAGGCTGCCAGAAGCAGCAAGGCGAAGGTCAAGAATTTTTGCATGATAGATACATGATTATAGGCAAACCGACGAGTGAAACTACGGGTCTGCCGAGTTGACGAAAAAGGGTTGAAAATTTCAGGAAATAAGAGGTTGTTTAAATTTCACTGCTGGATTCAAAAAGAGCAGATTTGGGCGATAGCCGATCCTTGTTTTTCGGGGTGAAGCGGGGATTTCAGGCTGAAAAACAAGAGAAGGATGGCGGCAAAAGATGCCTTTTTGAGCCAGTAAGTGAATTTTAAACAACCTCTCTAAGGGGCAAATATAATCTGATCTATCATCTTCAGGATTCAGCCGACTACTCATGATAAACCAGTTGTGTTTGTTTCAATGCAAAATTATGTCGAATCAGCCTCAAAAAAGCATAATATGGGAAAGCATGAAGACTGATGTTGATCAACCCTACCACTTTTTACCACGGTGATGTGAATCCAAAACACCCTTACCCACTTTTTACCACCATATCCATTAATCGGCATAAACCAGCGTAAATCAGGCGTATTTCATGTACTAAATTTCAAGAAAAGCAACTTAAAACGCCCTGGAGCAGTCGTTAAAAGAGGCAAATTGAATTGAATTTTAGAAATTTAACAATTTTGACATTATTCATAAAATATTGATTATCAATAAAATAAAAAATATACGAAAAAAAATTTGACAAAAAATATGAACAAAGTGGCGATTTGTGGGAAAAAATGGAAAACCCGCTTACATTTGTCCCTGTGAATTGGTGTAATGTCCCACGCAATATACCCGGTTCGCTTAGCAGGAATATCTAACTAGTCCCACACACACTCACGATGCAACTCATCGGCGAATATCCAGTGGCCCTCGACGAGAAGGGTCGTTTGCGTTTGCCCACTGCGCTGCTCCGCCAATTAAGCCCTGTGGCTACTGGCGACGGCCAGACCTATGAGTTCGTCGTTAACCGAGGTTTCGAGCGTTGTCTGACGCTCTACCCCAAACCGGTCTGGGACGGCATAACTGCCAAGTTGAGCCGACTCAATCGTTTTAATGACCGGAACCGCGCGTTTGTGCGCTCCTTTTTTCTGGGAGCGTATCCACTGACGACCGACAGCGCGGAAAGAATTCTGTTACAAAAGCCTTTGATGGATTACGCGGGCATCACCAAACAAGCCATTCTGCTGGCGATGGATGATCGGATTGAAATCTGGTCGCCTGAAGCACATGCGGATACGGCTGCGCTCGACCCCAACTCGTTTGCCGACCTGGCTAACGATGTGATGGGCGGCGATTTGACTGATGACTAATTGCGTAAAAAGTGTACCACGAGTCCGTTTTATTACATGAATCCATTGATTTACTGGGTGTTACACCCGGTGGAATCTATGTTGATGCCACGTTTGGCGGTGGTGGTCACTCGCGTTTGATCCTTGAAAGATTGGGCGACGAGGGCGAATTGTACAGCTTCGATCAGGATGAAGATGCTCAGCAAAATGCGGCCGTCGAGCCGTTTACCGCATCTGCCAATTTCCATTTTGTAGCCTCCAATTTCCGCTTTCTGAAAAGGCAACTTCGGGCTGAAAGCATCCGCTCCGGCAAGGTGCAGGGCATTCTGGCCGACCTCGGCGTGAGCAGTTATCAACTGGACACCGCCGAACGAGGCTTTTCCTATCGGTTTGACGCCGACCTGGATATGCGCATGAACCGCGCAGAAGGCGATACCGCTGCCGACCTCCTGAACAGCCAGTCAGCCGCTGAACTGCAACGAATCCTGTCGGATTTTGGAGAAGTGCGCAACGCCAAATCGCTGGCGCAAGCCATCGTGCAGGGCCGCATGCAAAAGCCGTTCAAAACCACCGGCGACTTGTGCGAACTCTGCGACCGCCTTTACATCGGCGGCGACCGGATGCGCTATCGCTCGCAGGTGTTTCAGGCCCTGCGCATGGAAGTCAACGACGAACTGGGCGCACTCGAGGATTTCCTGAAAGATGCCCTCGAAATGCTGGCCCCAGGCGGACGATTAGCGGTCATCACCTTCCACTCGCTGGAAGACCGAATGGTGAAAAATTTCATGAAAACCGGCAATATTCAAGGCGAAGCCGACAAGGATTTCTACGGAAACATCAGCCGCCCGTGGGAACTCATGACGAAAAAACCAATAGAACCATCAGACAACGAACTCAACCAGAATAACCGGGCACGTAGCTCGAAACTAAGAGTAGCAAGGAAAAATTGATTCGATTAAATCCGATTGATCCGATTAAATCCGATTACACGCGTAGTGTATGCGGATTTTCTAAGTGCTTAATGGTGAACAATCGAATCAATCGGACTTAATCGAATCAATCGAACCAATAAAAAATGGCTAACAAACTGCTCAATGCGCTGAACGTCAGCCGACAAACCACCAACCTGGTTTTTGGCAACTTCCAGTACTTGCTGTTTCTGGCATTTCTGGGCGTGATTTATATCGCCAATGCGCACTTCGCCGAAAAAGGTGTCCGGCGCATTCAAACGCTTCAAAAAGAAATAAAGGAATTAAAATGGGAATACACCTCTATTAAAAGTGAAACGATGTACAAATCCATGCAAAGTCAGATAGACGAAAGCCTGGAACCCATCGGACTGGATTTGGAGAATAAGGGGCCGAAAGTGATAAAAGTGGAATGATGAA
>JADZBJ010000402.1 GCA_020852155.1 Saprospiraceae bacterium
AAGCAAACCCTGTTTCAGGTACGCGGCACCATCCTTTTTATTGACGAAATACATCGTTTTTCAAAAAGCCAACAAGACGCACTGTTGGGCGCTGTCGAAAAAGGCATAGTTACCTTGATCGGCGCCACCACCGAAAATCCTTCATTTGAGGTCATCCCGGCCTTGTTGTCGCGCTGTCAGGTGTATGTTTTAAACCACCTGGATAAATCTGAATTAGACAGCCTGTTGCACCAGGCGCTTGAGCAGGACGAATTTCTGAAAAACGACCGGATTGAACTGGTCGAAACCGATGCCATGATGCTCTATTCCGGCGGCGACGGACGGCGTTTGCTAAATGCTTTGGAATTGGTCACCAATTACCGCCAGCCGGGTGAAACATTCAGGATTACCAATGAATTGGTCAGCGAGATCATTCAGCAGAATATGGCGCTGTATGACAAATCAGGCGAACAGCATTACGACATCATTTCGGCATTTATCAAAAGCATGCGGGGCAGCGATCCCAACGCGGCTGTTTACTGGCTGGCGCGTATGCTCGACGGCGGAGAAGACATCGAATTCATCGCCCGGCGTATGGTCATCCTGGCTGCCGAAGACATCGGACTGGCCAATCCCAATGCTTTGTTGCTGGCCACCACCACCATGGACGCCATTCGGATGATCGGTATGCCAGAGGCGCGGATTATCCTGTCGCAATGCGCCATTTACTTAGCCACATCACCCAAAAGCAATTCGGCCTATTTGGCCATTGATGAAGCCCTGGCCCTCGTGCGTCAAACCGGGTCGTTGCCTGTGCCTTTGCATTTGCGCAACGCGCCGACCCGACTGATGAAAGACCTGAATTATGGTTCCGGCTATCAATACGCGCATGATTTTGAAGGGAATTTCGTGGCACAACATCAATTGCCCGATGATATTGCAGGAAAAATCATCTACCAGCCCGGCAAAAACGCAGCAGAAGAAAAAGTGAGGGCAACTTTGCGCGCTCAATGGAAAGGCAAATACCATTATGAGTAAGACAAAATTTCAGTATTCCATTCGTCGGCTGCATCGCTACATGGGTGTGATGATTGGCGTCCAGTTTTTGCTCTGGACACTGGGCGGATTGTATTTTTCATGGAGTGACATGGACGAGGTGCACGGCGATTATGATAAAAATCCGGTGGCGCTATTTCCGGCAAATGCTGCTTATATATCACCTTCCGCAGCCGTGGATAGTTTACGTCGGCAAATGCAGATGGACAGCCTGGCAGAAATTCGTCTGGTGGATGTGCTGGGCAAGCAGATGTGGCAAATTACCTATTTTGAAAAAGGTCATGAACGACATCACAAAAAAACAGCGCTGGCTGACGCCCTCACGGGTCAGGTCAGGCCCGCATTGTCACAGGAAGAAGCCGTAGAAGTGGCGCGTCGGGCGTTTAAGGGAAATGCTGTGGTTGAATCCGTTGAATGGATCAATGATACCGACGGGCATCATGAATATCGTGAAAATCCGTTGCCGGCAGTGGCTGTAACCTTCAAAGATGCCCGGCATACGACGGTTTATGTGGCAGTGGATATGGGTACGGTGCAGAAATTCCGAAATCGGCCCTGGCGGCAATTCGATTTCCTGTGGATGCTGCACACCATGGATTATCGGGAGCGGGACAACATCAGCAACTGGTTGTTGCGGGCATTTTCAGTGTTGGGATTGCTGACGATTACTTCGGGTTTTACCCTCTTTTTTACAACTCGCCGCAAGAGAAGGTTAGTTTAATTTCAGATTTTTCTTTGGGAAATAGGCGATTTTAGGTTGAAAATCACCTAAAATAACGTCTGGTTGTTCTTTTACTTCCAGTTCGTTGGGTTGGGTATTGGCAGACGCTTTACTGAAACCTTGCAAACGATCCAGTTCTTTTTCTATTTCAGTCAGGGCATCTTCAATATTTGGCAAGGGGCGATTAATAATCAACTGAATCACACCCTGTGGATCAATGATGAGCGCCAGGCGATTTAGTCCTGCCTGCGGGCGGCGTCCGGATGCCAATCCATACAGTTGTGCAATGCGGAAATCGAGGTCTTCAATAACGGGGCCTTTCAGGTAAATACCGATAAAACGGCGCGCTTTATCCGACCAGTCGTGGTTGGTGCGCAGGGCTTCGTTGCTCAGGCCTACTAATTTCACATTACGAGCGTCCAGTGCGCGCTCTTTCATGGCAATATAAGCAGAAAACATAGCCCATGCTGACGTGAAATTGGCAGGGTGGGCAAACAGAATGCACCAGTTTCCGGCGGCGTATTCCGGGAAATGAATATGTCCGCGCAGAGTGTCCACCTCAAAAGATGGTGCCAAGTCGCCAATTTCAGGAAGTGTGGTCATGGATGGTGATTTCGGTCCAAAATTAAGGGGAAAACGTTGGATTTACTACACCTGCCGAATATATAACAACCAGGCAAAAGCGCCAATCCATCCCAGTAATACAATTTGCAAAAACTTGTCACGCAATAACGCACGGGTTGGCGATTCAGTTTTGTTGTACACCAGCGTCAGTTGCAGGTAGCGCAAAACGCCCAGAATGACGAACAAGGCCGTGTAAAATATCTTGTCGCTGCCGATACGACCAGTGACTTCGGGTGAGAAGCAATACATCAGGTAGGCTACGATAGCCACGGTGGAGCAGACCACCATGCTGACATCCAGAAATGGCAGGTTATATCCTTCCAGGGCCTTTCGGAATGAATGGCCGCCCGTGGCCACCAGGTACTCGCCGCGGCGTTTGGCCAGGGCCAGAATCAGCGCCAGCAAAAACGTCAGTACAATCAGCCATTGCGAAACTTCGACGCCAGTGGCAGCGCCTCCGGCAAAGATGCGGAGCAGAAACCCTAGTCCGATCAGGGTTATGTCAATAATGGCAATGTGTTTGAGCCAAAATGAATAAGCCAGGTTGGTTGCCAAATACAAACAACTGAACAGCAACATTTCCCAACCTAACAGCATGGAGAGGCTTATGCTGAGTGTCAGGAGCAGCAGTAAAAGCCAGAGGGCTTCTGTTGGTCGTATAGCGCCGCTGGCAATGGGGCGTTTTGATTTCTTCGGATGAAACCGATCCTGAGGCGCATCGGCCCAGTCGTTGATGATATACACGGCCGAAGCCGTCATGGAAAATGCAGCAAAACCAAGCAGCGCCTTGCCCAGCAATGATGGCTCAGCCAGTTTGGCCCCGAAAAAAGCGGGAATAAAAATGAACAGGTTTTTAACCCAATGCTCCGGGCGGAGCAACGCGATGGCACTGCGCAACTGCATGGGGCAAAAGTAACGAGTACATTTGCCTCTGCCAAACGTTGTGCTATGTCAGAAATATTTACCGATCAATTAAATCGAACTGTTGCCTTGCCTCAATGGCCGCCTCAGCGCATTATTTCGCTGGTGCCGTCGCAGACAGAGTTGTTGTTTGACCTGGGGCTGGAGACAGAAGTGGTGGGTATCACGAAATTTTGCCTGCATCCTGCGCACTGGTTTCAGGAAAAAAAACGCGTGGGCGGCACCAAAACCCTGCATTTTCAGAAAATAGCAGACCTGAAGCCTGATTTGATCATTGGCAATAAAGAAGAAAATACCCGCGAACAGATTGAAGTGCTTGCCGAACAATATCCGGTCTGGATGAGCGATGTTCTTGACCTGAACAGTGCGCTGGAAATGATTGACAATATTGGCAAATTGACGAATCGTTCGGCGAAGGCGGAAGTAATCGCCCGCGATATCAGCACTGGTTTTGCCGGATTGGCGGAAATGGTCAGGCCTCAGCCGAGACGAATAAAAGTTGCTTACCTGATTTGGCGAAAACCCTTTATGGCAGCCGCTTCAGACACTTTTATTCAGGATATGTTGAACAAAGCAGGTTTTGATAACGTTTTCACACACCTGACTCGGTATCCTGAAATCAGCATCGAGAGCCTTCAAGCGGCAGCGCCCGATTTGATTTTACTGAGTTCTGAACCATACCCTTTTCAGGAAAAGCACATCAGGGAAATACAGGATTACTGCCCGGATAGCCGCGTTATGCTGGTGGATGGCGAGATGTTTTCCTGGTATGGCAGCCGGTTGTTGAAGGCCGCGGCGTATTTTAAAGGATTGGTTGAACTGGTTATTTGTTGAACTGGTTATTTGGTTATTTGTTGAACTGGTTATT